>JAKATV010000215.1 GCA_021818565.1 Planctomycetota bacterium | reverse complement strand
GCAATCGCCCAAATCGGTGCTTTACCCGCGTAATCCGGAACTTGATCCGCAACTGGTCTGGCAGGGCAAAGACCAGCAGGATGCCAAACCGCTGGAAATCCCGGTCGTTCCTATTTACATTCAGGAAAAAATTCATCCGCAGGCCATTATTGAAGACTTCCGCCGCAGTGTGGAAAAAGAAGCGAAAAAAACCTCTAATGATTTTGGCGGCCTGTTTGCTGATTTCAATGGCCTGCCTGAGGATTTTGACCAGAGAGTTGATTTTTATCACCATGATGGCCACTGGTCCAACCGGATGATTCTGGGCGATTCGCTGATGGTGATGAGTTCTCTGGCGGAAAAGGAGGGCCTCAAGGGCAAGGTCCAGATGATTTATTTTGATTCGCCCTACGGAATCAAATTCGGTTCCAATTGGCAGGTTTCCACCCGCAAGCGCGACGTGAAGGATGGCAAAGCCGAAGATATGGTCCGCCACGCCTATTTTACCGGTGCCGGCGAGCCTTATGAAAAGCTTAAACGTGCCTTGCGTGCCGAAGTCGATGAATCCGCCTTGTCCGCCCTCTACGCCACCCGCAGCCGCCCGTTTGATAAACCACCAACCGGCGAAATCGCCATCAAGGTAATCAACCACTACGGCGACGAAGTTTTGAAAGTATGTGCGGAGCCATGAATAGAAATGCTCCTGGTTATATTCACCGCATGACGCACCTTCCGTTTACTGCAATTGTTCGATATCGGCGGTGTCCTTGGTCCTGCCGGTAGCGCGCATATTTGCGAGCAGATATTCCCTGGAAATAACAGCCACAGGGATTCCGTCGATGCTGGCTGGAACTCGACGGGCGTAGCATGGATCAAACTCTACACCGCTGATGCTCGTTAAAAGCCCGATCCGTAATGGCGGCACGCCCGTACGCACCACACGGCCAGCGATAAGAAACATCTGTTCAGACGCATCCGACCCACCGAAGCCAAACTTCCGCAATGCCGCCATCGTGCGCAGAGCATTTTCCCGGTCCACTCTTATCCAAATATCAATATCGGCCGTGGTACGGGGATAGCCATGGTACGCAACGGCATAGCCGCCAACCAGCAGATACTTAACTGCCGAGTGGCTCAGGGCCTGTAAGAATTCTTTGAAGTCGGGTGGTAACGGGATCATATTGATACACCACCTGTCGCATACGTTCCAAGGCTTCCAAACGTTCGATCGGTGTCTTGGAACGCCAGTAGGCGCGATCATCCGCATCCGCCTGCTGCAATGTGCTGGTCGTCAGCACCGATCTATCTACGCGAATGGGCTGATCAGTTTTCATCACCTTATTCTAACCGATTACCCTTGACGATTCACCCAGAAATTTAGGGGGTCCAAAAATCGGCGCATCGGTTACGCAAAATCCGTGGTGGCCCCGGCGATGGACTGGAAACCCAATGTGATCGCTTATCCAACTGTGTGCAAAAACCATTGGATCACTTGACTTTTATTTTTATACAGAGCACTCTGTAATTCAGAGTGATAGCTCGGCCAGAGTTTTACTGTCGGGCCGAGGGTTAAAAAGGGAATGCCATGCTTGTTTGTCCCACATGCGGAACGGAATTACTGCGAAAAAATCGGCTGCTGCTGCTGGCAGTTGGGGGTGCCATGATTACCGCAGCGGCCTTCGCATTGCTTGTGCCGGCGTTATTGGTTCCGGCAATACTGCTGGTAATCGTCGGGGCTTATTTGATCGTATGGGCCACACTGGGAAAAGCCATGTGGTGCCGCAACTGTAAAAAGTTTCCACTGTTTTAAAATTAAGGAGAATGCTTATGGACGTTACACCTCAAGAAGCCACGGACCTGCTGGGACAGACCGACACCGTGGCCAACCTCATGCGCAATCATGCCCTGTACCGGCGGATCGGGCCGACACTCATTCTGTGGGGCATTATCTGGCTGATCTGTTTTCCGCTGACGGCCCTGATTCCCGGTCATAGCGGATGGATATGGTTGATTGGTGATGGCATTGGATTTATCGGCAGCGCCTGGTCCATGCGTCGGTCGAACACCAGCATTCGCTGTAAGTCATCGGGGATCATGCGTTCGCGCGTGCTCTGGTTTTGGGTGGCTTTTCTGGCTTACGGCTGCTTTTGGATGTATCTCCTGGCACCGGCCGGAAATGCCAGCGCGGTGGTGTTTATAGTCACGCTGGTTATGTTTGCCTATGTAGCCATCGGCTTATTGGCGCGAATGTCCTTTATGGTCTGGCTGGGTGCTGGTGTGACACTGCTGGCGATCGCCGGATTCGTCCTGTTTGAAAATAGGCCGCAGGTGCTCAACGTATGGATGGGTGTATCCGGTGGATTAACCCTTCTGGCAACCGGCATTTTTCTGACCCTCCGGGCGAGGTGACACGGTGCCGCAAATAGACGAAATCATTCACCAGCCGGTTCGGCTGAAAATCATGGCGGCGCTGCTGGCGTCGGGTGCGGACGCGGAAGTTGAATTCACCTTTCTGCGGGGCCGCCTGGGGTGTACCGACGGAAACTTAGGCTCGCATTTGGATAAGCTTACCGCAGCACGCTACATTTTGGCCCGCAAGGCATTCGTGGGCCGCAAGCCCGTGACGTATTTAAGCGCCACACGCACCGGCCGACGAGCCTTTGAAGACCATGTGGCGGCCTTGCGGGATATTATCAACCCGCCTGAGACCGGTAACGGCCTACCGTAATATTTGCCCGGAGGCCTGCCGGCGCATTGACCGAACATCGCAACTGCCGGAGAAACAGGGGCTACAACTTTTATTATTTATATATATTCATTTATACTTATAGTATCCACGTATTTTCGGGCCTCTTGGTCAGCCGTTTCCTGAGGTCAGCACAATCGAAAGTTTCTCACCGGCACCAAGCTCAACATCTTGGTGCAATGTTATCAGCATCTTTTGATCGGCCGACGTTATGGCGGCCGATCGACTATTTCTTCCCACCTTCAGTGAGAGAACTTTAAACTTGCCGTCAGGCAAACCGATACTTCGGAGACGGAGCTTGCCCCAGGCAACTCCAATCTCGGCACGCATCTGATCTTTCGTGCGGCGCAGGGAGATACTGCCCCATCCCTGCGCTGAGGTGAAGGCCGCTTTAAAACGGTGAGGCTGCAGACGCGGCGCAAATGCGATATGCCCTCGCGGCCCGTCATATTCATAACCGCAGATTGCGATAAACGATCCATAACTGGCCATCGACCGTGAATAGTGATCGCTACACTCAATTTCATTGAATGGGTTACGGAGCTTGGCGCTGTAACGATCTTCAATAGCTCGAGTCACGGCCAAGCCTTCCAAGAGCAAACCTTCGGCAAGCATGTGGCCGGCGACTTGATGCTCAAAACCTGACATACATTCATCAAAATATCCGTATTGCCATGCCGATACATTGCCGAAGGCATTTTTGATTCCCTGCGGGTTCGTGGCCATGATTAACCCTCCCTCTCCGGCCAAAGCGTAGGGACGCCCCGGAGGGTTCGCCGAGCGAAAAGGCCCAACATTTAAAGTAAAATTATATTTGTAGAGCGATTTCAGGGCCTTTAAAGTCTTGGCTCGGTCCAGCACACGGCCCATGCCCAACTGCCATGCCCAGGACTGTCCATGCACTTGCTCAATAAATGAGGCGTCATAAGTGCCCAGGGCGTCGGGATGGCGCGGGTCTTTCCGCTGAATAAAGTATCGTCCGTTAAACAAGCGGGTTTCAATGGATCGGCGACATTTATTGAACTGGCGTTCACACCGACTGGCGTAAGCAGCATCACCAATGGTAGTCGCCATGTGCCGACCCGCTTTGAGAGCGGCGGCGTATAGGCCGCTAATCCAGGCAATTTCGCCGTACCATGCCGCGTCCAGCGTGTTGGGCTGCGGGCCGGTAATCAGACCTGTTTTTGGATCGCTGTGATTCATCAGCCAGTCAATCGCGCGCCGAACTCCCGGCCATATTTCCTGTAAAAACTCATTGTCCGCACTCATAAGATGCTCGCGCAGCGCACAGAGTATCATGCCCGCCTGCCCGTCGGTTGCCGGGCCGGTGCCGGGACCGCGATAACCAATCATGCCGGTTTGCTTGTTTAATGCCATGCCAAAGTCGACGCGCCGCCGCAGATCCCTTTCCAAGTCAGGAAACAAACGCGAAGTCGCTTGGGCAAATTCATACACATGCGTACAGGTTCCGGGACAACACCCCACTCCCTCCCAACCCCAGTATAGTCCCGTGGCAAAGCGGTGGCTGGTTGATGTAGCCAGGCAGGCGGTGTTATAGACTGTGCGATCCAAAAACCAGTACGGCAAGCTTGAATCGTACCAGGTATCACGCCAACGCTTGGTATCACGGGAAAGCCGCGCATAATTGACAGCGGCATACTCGGCTACATCTTTAGCATCGCCAAAACGGCGGGAATAGTAATTGCCGGTAGCGGCTTGGGCCACCGGCAAATTTCCGCAATTGGGAAAGTGCCACGCAATGATAAATGTAACGGTTTGCGATTCTCCCGGTTTCAACGCCACGGTTTGTACCAATGCGCCGGTCAGGTCGTTTTCCGCATCCTCAACGCTTTTGTCAGAAATGGGTGCGTCAAATAGTGATTGCTTTTTTAAATCCGCGTGCGCGGTTGCTTTCCCCAACACCGCCAGGGCCATGGTGCCATAATCTGTATCAAGTTCCGATACGCGAGCGGATTTTGTCCAACCAGTATCCGATTGCACGATATCTGATACGCCGATATTGCCCCAACTACCCGTGGCATGATCATAAATTTCAATAACCGCTTTTTTCCCCATAAACTCCGAAACGTCAAAACTCACCCGACGCATGTGATTGCTATCATCTCCGGTGGCCCGGCGAACGACCTTTCCATCGACTGATAATTGCAGGCCCACCTGTTGAATATCCGAACCACCACCAAGGTAAAAATTCAGATAGCGACGTTCTATGGTAAAAGATGGACTGGTCAGGGTACCGGTGGCGGCGTCTTTCTGGGCGATTGTTGTGCCGGGTGCCGAGGCGTGAGAGTTGACCACCCGTGGCCCCTTGCCGCCAACATTGCCCTGATATGCTGGAATATCCGCGCGCAGGATTGGCCCGTTGCCAAACGCGGTTCCGGTGACTTTCCATTTACCGTAGGTTGGATGATTGAATGTGTCCACCACAATGTCCGGACGCGCAGGTGTCGTGGATTGCGGACTGCCAATATCAAAGCGGCAACTTAGAACCGTGGCCCCGGCAATACCTGCAATTTCATTAACCCGTGCGCCGCTGCCGGCCCCGGCTGTAAACAAACTGCACGCATTTTGTAGAAATCCGGCCATCTGAATTTTTGCCCGGCTCTGGCTGATATTTGTAATCGTGAATTCACATAGCGTTGCCGGCAGACTTGAATCATCAGTATTTAACGGAATAAACGGCGAATAGGCCTGCAGCTTAACGGCAACCGGACACGCCGGATCACGATAGTTTATTTCCCCGATGGGATAGTTTCCGCGGAACGTGATATCCTTCCAGCCACGGGCGTCCATGGGATAATCAACGGAATTTACCCGCAGCACAAATCCCTGCTCAAACGGAGATTCCTGCTTGGCCGGTTGGACGTAATTGGCACCACTCAGCGGATTGACATCATGCGGATGACCGAAACCGCTCCACGGCACATTGCGCGGCTCGATGCCATTGGAATTCTGATTGAAAATATCCCAAAGCCACAGTTTGCCATCACCGCCGAGGTAGACCGTGCCGCAGCATAGCCCGCCCACCGGCATTCCGATGAATTGTAGTTCTCCTTTGGCTTTGGAATAAACGGTTGGTTCGCCGCGCGCGTACAATGATGCCACCCATTGCGGGTTGAGTTTTTTGTCCGGCGGAATGAGTTTGGCGAAATCCGCGGTTTCAAACGGGCCGGCCATCACCGGACGATCCGCCAGCATGACTGCCGCCGCCACGCCGCCGGATAAAGCCGCCAGAAAACCCCGCCGCGTAACACCGCCGCCACAACAACTGCCTTGTGGACAGCATTCCTCAACCGGTTTGAATTCATTTAATCGGCTGATTTTATTCATCTGCAGTCCTCAAAAACGTGCGATAGTCTCACCGGTAGTTCCCCGTTAATTAGCTTTAGCCGCCATGGCTTTTCGCAAGGCGGTTTCATCGGCATTGGTCCAATAGCCGCACTTGAGATGGATAAATACGGAGGTATAGGGCATGGTTAAATTGGTTTTAAGAATCAGAATGTTAAATATTTTGCCATCTTTATTCAGGCGATGAATACTCCGAATATGCAACCGCGAGAAATGGGGGATACCCGCCAGCATGGCATACAATTTGGCGCGGTAGGCACTGATGCCCGGGGTCTGCGCATCGGTGACGTAATTGAGTTCTTTATCGGTGTACGCCTCGGCACGAATATTCGGGGCCTTCTCAATTCCAGCCAAAACATACTTTAAAACCGTGAACATGTTGTGATGGGTGACCACCGTCTCAACGCCTGGTCGACTCTGATCCGGATAGGCGGAATCCACAATGGCAATCCAGTTGCGGTCGCCATACAACGGCAGGTCGTGCTGGACCGTACCACGCCAGGACAGTGGCTTCTGCGGCGCCTGGCAGCCGGTCAATAAAAACATTAATGCCAAGCCCATGCCAAATCCGACCAGACTGCTCCCGCGAGAAAAGTGGTTTTTGAAAAAGCCAAGATTCATTTAGTCCTCCCGATAAAAACAAATAGAGATAAATCTACGAAAGCACGCACGGGTTTCACCTCTTTATTGCTTGAGCGGCTGAACCGGGCCGGCGATTTTCAGCACGATGACGCTGGCCACCGGATCGGGTGCGGCAGCCGGCAGATATACCAACTGACCGCCAAGTCCGGTCGCTGTTTGTAAAGGCAGATCATTGGCCAGCAGATACGCTTTGGTGATCGCATTGCGCATGGGCACTACCAAGGTGCGACTCTTCGGCCACCGGGTCACCTCGAGAAAAAGCTTACCGGGCTTCGCAGTGGCGTAGCCAAATGGAAGCTTTTTGGCAAAAGGCGTGCGATGCGACCCGTAAATGGCTTGACCATTTACCTTCAGCCATTTTCCAATGGCCAGAAGGCGCTTCACTTCCGGCTGAGGAATGATTCCTTTGGCGGTGGGGCCGACATTCAGCAGAAAATTTCCACCCCCGCTGGCGCAATGAATCAGATGATGAATCAGCGTAGCGGAGGATTTCCAGTCGTGATTCCAGGAGACGTAGCCCCATGTGGTGTTGATGGTCATGCAGGTTTCCCACGGGCCGGGAATACCCATTGGGGGAATGTGCTGCTCCGGCGTGGCATAATCCCCATAACCAAAGCCGATGCGCGAATTGAGAATGACCGTTGGATCAATCGAGCGGATATACCGGTACAGTTCGCGGGCACAGGATTTATTCCATCCGTGCATCCATTGACCGTCAAACCAGATTAAATGCGTATGATATTGGGTAATAAGTTCATGAATCTGCCGTTCCATGTAGCGGAGATACGCGGCCTTGCGCCCGGGCGCAAAATGCGTCGGGTTATACGTTGGATGCGTAGCGCTGGCATGGGCGGGGAGTTGATCGCGGGAGTGCCAATCCATAATGGAATAATAAGTACAGAATTTAAGCCCCTGTTCCCGGCATGCGGCGGAAAGCATTGCTAGGGGATCTTTATGCCAGGGGGTGTCTTTTACAATATTAAAATTGGTGGCTTTGGTATTAAACATGCAGAAGCCTTCATGATGTTTGCTGGTAATGACCATGTATTTCATTCCGGCTTCGCGGGCTATTTTGACCCATTGATTGGCATTAAAATCAACAGGATCAAATTTCTTAGCCAAAGCGTTGTACTGCTTGTTGGGAATGTGCCCATCGTTTTTAATCCATTCACCATAACCGGGAACGCGCTTACCATGCCATACCCCGGCCGGGACCGAGTAAAGTCCCCAATGGATGAACATGCCAAAGCGGGCTTTTTTCCACCAACCCATATTTGCCGTATGCATTTTGTGAACCGGCCCGGCGGCCATCGCGTGCCTCGGGGCCACGGTGATCAACATCGCCAGCGTTACTGAAAAAACCGCAAGCATGACCGGTCGCTTAAAAAACATACCATCTCCTGAAACAAACTTCCTGGATGCTCCAACCGAATTGCCAAGCATAGCGGTTGATTTCATGAAGCACAATTGCCGAATTTCATTTCTATGCTGTCAAATTTCGTCAGAATCAAACGGATGTTTCCTGCATGGATGCTTTGCAAAGAGTAAACAAACTGGTGTCACCTCACGGAATTCATCAACCAGGCCAGTAATGCGGTGGCCCTGTTACAACCCAACCGATGCGGCCGTGTCAAACCGATGCTTGACCACCTGATTGGAGAATTTCGCGGCCGGGACATGCTTGCAAATTCTTCGGTCTTTATATCGCCCTAGATCTGCTTGAGTTGCCGATGGACGTTCATCTCTCATTGATGCGTGCTATGCCCATGGGCAAACGCAACGGCCATGCCGGTGGGTTCCAAACGCTGATTCTGTGCAACAGTTGGTCATGTCACTTTCGGCGGTGCCATCACCGTCTGCAGTGATTCCGGGGCACCGAGCGTGGTGTCAGCGCATGGCTCAAGCTGCACCTGTGTTGACAGGTGAATGTGTGCGGAGGAACTGCCGATCAAGAGTTGCAGCTTACCGGGTTCCAGCACAAATCTGCGCTTGCGCTCATCCCAGAACCAGAGAGCCTGATCGTTATAGGGCAACGTGAACGTCACAGTGCGATGTTCATGGGGGGCCAAGTGCACACGCTGAAATCCGACCAATTGCTTGATGGGGCGGCGCACCTTGGACTTGGGAGCCGCAACGTAGAACTGCATGACCTCTGAACCCGGGATGTCGCTGGTATTGGTTACCGTTGCGGAAACTTGCACCGCGCTACCGGCGGAAAGCGCCAGGGCATCAGTTTTTATATTGCTGAATTCAAAGGTGCTGTAACTTAACCCAAAGCCGAACGGATACAAACATCGTCCGCGGAAATACATGTACGTGCGGTCATTGATGATGTCGTAATCATGAAAGCCCGGCAATTGTCGCAGGCTGCGATACCACGTTTCCGCCAGTTTTCCACCGGGGTTGTAATGTCCGAAGATGGTTTCGGCTATAGCGGTCCCCTGCGCCTGTCCCGCGCACAGGGCGCAGAGAATGGCCGGGATATGTTCATCCTCCCAGGGTATGGCAACCGGGCAGTTGGCGGAAAGTATCAGCACGGTATTGGCATTGGCGTTATGCACCACTTGCGCCAGATCATGCTGTGCTCCGGGAAGGACAATATCCTGGCGGTCCAACTGCTCATGATCAATAGTCTGATCCGTACCAAGAACCAGAAATACCACATCCGCGTCTTTGGCCGCCTGGGCCGCTTTTTTCAGCCACTGCTTATTGGCCGGCCCCTGTACGGTGCAGCCCCGCACAAACTCCACCTGCACGCGGCCGGCTTTTGGAGTGTCTAATGGGAGTAATTCAATATAGTCAAGATGGAACAGATCCTTCTGGTCGCTGTCGCCGGTAAATACCAGGTAGATGGAATGCCAGCCGGAGGCGTTGTTAATCGGAGCGGAAAACTCGTGGAATGTATCCCAACCGCCGGTGGGTTTAATTTTAATTCGGGCGGCAACTTCGCCGGTCGGGCTGTCTAAATGGACTTCCACCACGCCTCCGGTGGAGGCAGAACTTGCCCGCGCTTTGATGCTGGTTCGCCCGGTGAAATCCGCCGCCGGTAACTGCACATAGAACCCATTTTGCATCAGGCCCAAAGTGGCATCCGGCAGGACACAGTTGAAAAATTTATAGTTCCAGTCAATGGAGGAAAAATTGATGGCATCGATGCGATTTTGCGGTCTTGGCGAACCCAGAGCCGCGGCAATACCATCCAGGGGTGAAACATGTACGAACGGGCCGCCGCTGTAACCGCCCAGTGCGCAGCGATCGGCCATGGGACCAATGACCGCCACTTTTTTAATTTTTGCCTTGTCCAAAGGCAGCATTTTCGCGTCATTTTTCAGCAGAACCAGCGATTCCCGCCCCGCTTCCAGAGCAAGTTGTCGATGTTCCGGACTGTCAACCACGCTGAAGGCGATGGTGTTGTATGGCACAACATTCGGATCATCAAATTCACCGAACAGGAATCGCGCGGTGAGAATGCGTGTTAAGGCCTGGTCAATATCGGCTTGGCTTACCAATTCCAGCGCCACAGCACGCGGTAAAAATTTCTGATACGTGCCCCAGGCAAAACCGCAGTTCAAATCACAACCGGCCTGCATCGCCAAAGCCGCCGCTTGCTCACCGGTGGGAACGTAATGATGGGTCTGATAGATATCGCTAACCGCGTCGCAATCGGAGGTGACATAACCCCGGAAACCCCAGCGGTGGCGCAGCAGATCGGTCAATAAGAAGCGATCGGCGCAACAGGGAATACCGTTAATTTCATTATACGATCCCATGACGGTAAATACGCCGGCATCCACCGCACTGCGGAAGGGCCGTGTGTAATACTCCCAGAAGCTGCGGGAATTGACGCTCGCGGAAGTGGTATGACGATCATCATCGGTTTCATTGCAGATAAAATGTTTAGCGCAGCAGACGGTTTTTAGAAAATTGGGATTATCCCCCTGCATCCCCTGCACCACGTTGGCCACCATCGTGCCTATCAGCTGCGGATCTTCGCCGAGGGTTTCATCAATGCGCCCCCAGCGCGGATCCTTGGCCGTGTTAAGTGTTTGGGGTGAATAATAAGCCAACGCGGTACCGTGCTGGTTATGGTACGCACGTGCTTCATCGGAAACCGCGGTATACACTTTTCGGGCCAGCGCCGGATTCCAGGAATTGGCCATGGCCAGGGGCACCGGAAAACTCGTGCACGGCCCCCCGCGCAGCAGACCATGCAGCGCTTCATGCCAATATTGATACGCCGGCAACCCCAGGCGTTTGATGGCCGGCGCGGTATTGCCCAATTGCCCGGTTTTTTCCGTCAACGTCATCCGAGCCACCAGAGCGGCGGCGCGGCGAGCGGCTCTGTCATAGGCCTGCGGCGAAATGCCCACCGTGGCGGCGGGTGGCTGCGGCCTTTCGGCGGCTGATTCACCCTCCGCAAGGCCGCCAATTCGCGGTCGCAGAGACGCCAGCATCGTGCTGGCGGTTGCCGTGGAAATAAATCTCCGTCGGCTTATTTTCCGGCCCAAAGGTTTAATTTCATCTGACATAAAACACTCCTGAATAATAAAATTCCATGGTCACCATATCTGCCAAGCGCCTCACGCCTGTATCGCCGCCAACGCCGCGCTGATATATCCCAAGGCATACGCCATGCCCGCGTGCCACGGCGCACTACAGGACATCTGCGGCGCGTGATCGGGAATTAATACGCCGTTAAAATGATTCTCTTTAAGAATCCGCAGTACGCGCAAAATGTCCACATCACCCTCATCGATAAATGTTTCACGATAGCTGGGAATTTTTCCCCGAACATTTCGCAGATGAACATAACATATCTTTCCCTGCCGACTGTATTGATCTACCGCTTGATAGACATCTCCCTGCGTCATTTCCGCGATGGACCCCACACAAAACTCCAAGCCGTTACAGGGGCTGGAATTCAAATCCAATAATTTCTGATAAAGGTCGGGTTGATACACAAGCCGGGGCGTATTTCGCAGTGTGGCAAATGGAGGGTCATCGGGATGCGCTGCAAGATGCACTTTAGCCTCTTCCGCCACGGGTAGTAACTCATCGAGAAAGCGCTTGGCGCGATCCCAGAGTTCATCGGATGTCACTTCCGCCATGGTCCCGGCCGGTGCCAGCGGATCATACACCATGTTCCATACCATACCATTGGGAATGGGTGTATTGTCCTG
>JAKATV010000282.1 GCA_021818565.1 Planctomycetota bacterium | reverse complement strand
ATACACCTGGTGAAACGCCGGGATACCGCCAAGAGCGACGGCCCCCAGAGTATCACCATGGTAGGCATCACGCAGAGAAATAAATCGACTTTTTTCCCGTTGCCCTCTATTTACCCAGTATTGATAAGCCATCTTGCAAGCCACTTCCACCGCAGTGCTGCCATTGTCGGAGTAAAACACACGCGACAATCCCGGCGGGGCAATTTCCACCAGTCGTTTAGCCAGCACGATGCTGGGCACATTACATAATCCCAGCAGCGTGGTATGGGCGATTTTATCAAGCTGCCGCCGAACCGCCTGATCCAGTTGGGGAACATGGTGCCCATGCACATTGCACCATAATGATGATACCCCATCGATATAGCGGCGGCCCTGTGTATCAAAGAGAAATTCGTCCTGGCCGCGTTCAATAATCGGAGGATCGGATTTTTCCATCCAGGCTTTCATCGGTGTAAACGGGTGCCAGAGATATTGGCGGTCCCACTGAATAAGTGTTTGCGTATCGGGTTGGTTCATCATAGTGATTATAATAGCATGTGGAGATGGTTATGGATTACTTTACAGGGCAATTCGCCCCCGTACATGGCCCCGACGGAAATCGCGCGGCATGGTCCGACACACTGGAAGACCGCCGCCGACGCCATGACATGGTGCGCCAACAGATTTTAGCCCGCGGGATTCGCCAGCCGCGCTTAATCCGCGCCATGGCACGACTGCCGCGGCACGTTTTTACCCACAACCACCAGCGTCTATTGGCCTATGATGATCACGCGTTGCCGTCCGATTATGGTCAAACCATCAGCCAACCGCTGATCGTGGCGATCATGACCGCCGCACTTGATGCACGCCCGCAGCAACGAATCTTGGAAATCGGCACGGGCACAGGCTATCAGACGGCCTTACTTGCCATGCTGTATGCTCAGGTATTTACCGTGGAATGTATTTCCCAATTATCCGTTGCCGCGCAGGAGCGCTTGCGGCGACTGGGATTTGACAACATTTCTTTTTCCATCGGCGATGGCTCCAAGGGCTGGGAAGCACACGGTAAATTCGACGGAATCGTGGTAACCGCGGCTACGGCAGAGGTTCCGAAACCCCTGATTGCCCAACTGGCCGATGGCGGTAAATTGATTATCCCCATTGGGAAGCAGAATCTGCAAATGCTTAAACAGTTTGAGCGATGCGGAGAGGAAATTCGATGCAAAGATATGTTGGAGTGCCGCTTCGTGCCGTTGGTGGGAGAATAGGGAATGTGCTTCCACATTTCTCCCGGCGCTCCGCTTGGCATGTTGTGTTAAATTGTCTTAATCTTTTAACTCTTAACTGCTCAATGCTCGCCCAAATCCTTTAAATGCCGCGCCGCTAAACATGCAGTTTGGCTTTTCAGTTGGCCGCCGGTAATATGGTGTCTTCGGGTTATGGCTTGGTATCGGAGATGTATTGTGGACGAGTTTGAAGATATCCGCTCACTTAATGATTTTCATCGTCACGGCAAGCAGTACGCAAGGCAACTGGCCAAATCAGGCCGACCAGCCATTCTATCGATGGATGGAGAGGCCAAACTAATCGTTCAGGACGCCGCGGCATATCGCAATCTGGTCCGCCGCGCCGGCTTGGCGGAGTCCTTGGAAATCCTAAATAAGCGATTAATTGAATCACGGCATTCCCAGGGTCTTAGTTTAGCGAAGTGGGATGCTGCCATGCGGAAAAAGTACACCATTGCGAGCGTGGCATGAAATTTGATGTGGTGCTGCATCCATCCGCAGCGTCCGAGTTGGAGGAAGCTTATCGCTGGATCGCGGAAGAATCCCCATCTAGGGCCGATCTTTGGTATAATACTCTCCTCGAGAAAATGAAGACGCTGGAGCGAACCCCCAATCGCTGCCCGCCGGCACCCGAACGGAAATATGCGGACGAGAATTTTCGTCAGCTAATCGTCGGCCAGTACCGAATCATATTCCTGGTAGACGGCAAATGTGTCCGAGTGCTGCACGTTCGGCACGGTGCTCGACGGGCGGTCGGAGAGCCTGGGGGACCGCAAGATAGGTAGATGGGAAAGCGCCGTGCAGTTTGCCAAATAAATGGGAATCGGAAATCAGCATCTTGCACCGGGCAGTGCGTTGGAAACTGGAAGTTAGCAGGAGGCTTGGGGCACGCTGGCGCTTCGCAGCATTTAGCATCTCCAATTCAGGAGTGCCACAGGTATAATTTTGTTCGGCGGTTGCTACACGGGTTGCTGCACGTATTGGAATTTCTCCTAATACTGTAACCCGTAACCTGTCCCCTGTAACCTCCAACGCATTACCCGCGGAAGGTTCCTATTACTTGACTTGTTAAGCTGACCGACCGGGCCGGGGAACGGAAGCGGCTGTCGGCCTTCCCCGCGGAAATAGCGGCTTGGAGTTCCTTCACCCGGGTTTGGGCAGCGTCCATTTTGGGATAGCGCACTTCCCGGAAACCGGTAACTGATTCCGGAGCCATGAGAATATCCAGCCACAGGTTATAAAGCCACGGCTCATGGAGTTCGCAGGTATCCACCAGACGGGTGTACCATTCACGGAAAGCCTTTTCACGGGCATGCCAGGCGGGCATGAGCGTGCGCAACCAGCGGCAGTGGCGCAACACGCGCATCTGCCAGTCATAGCCTTTGACATGGAATCGGAGCTTGAATCCGGCGATATCAAATTCCGGTCGGTTCAAATGGACATATTTAATTTTATCCCCATTGGCGGGATTCACATTATACCGGCGGCGATCGCGGCGATATTTTTCCGGACTCGTGTACATCATAGCGACGTACACTTCGTCTTTGATCATCATCACTTTGGCTAAATTCCATATCACCGCCCGCGTCACGGCAAAATTTCGCGCGATGTTATCCTGCTGATAGGTTTTTACCACGCGCGATGCGTAGCCGCGGGCGTACGGCAGTGCGCCCCATTGAATGGCGTCAAACAATCGAATGACATAATCCCGTTTGGGACTATCTTCCAATTGCGGCATTTGCTGGAGCGTTTCGCGGCATATCCGCCGATATTCATCGGCATTGCGCTTACCCCAGATGGAGCTGACCATCAAAATGTTGGCCTTGCGTTCAATGGCCTGATCCACGGTTTCCACTTCGCGCGGGGCGGCAACACCGAAAAGATCCGGCCTAAGAACAATTTTCCGGCCGATGTTAAAGGCGCGATAGTTGCGTTCAAATTCACGGCGAACCGCGTGGCGAATGGCCCAGGTAATGCTCTTGTAGGAAACCGGAATGAACCCCAACTGATACGCGACGCCCAGCATCATAATGTTGGCATAAAGCTTGGAATCCAGCAGGCGCTCGCATAAATCACCGACATTAAAGCTGAAGAACTGCCCCGGCTTGCATTGGGCTTTAATCATTTCAGCAAGTTGTTCCGGGGAAAAATCTTCGCGGCCCAACAGGGTCAGAATGGTGGGGGTTTTTCCGGTGTTAATCACCGCGTGCGTGTATTTGGGTGAAGCCACGCGCAGATTGTCCTTTGGTGAAATGGCGCGAGCCGCCTCCAGAGCATCAACGCCAATGAGCAGGTCCGCCTTGCCATAGGGTGTAATGGCTGAACCTTGCACGCTTTGGCGGGCAAAAAGCAACTGGCTGAACACGCCGCCATTCCGAATGGCCAAGCCCTTTTTATCCACAAAGGCGATCTGATAGCCTTCTTTATGGCCCGCGCGCACGAGAATTTCACCGGCCACACCGATACCCATACCGCCCACACCGGCCAGGTAGCAGCGCCAGTGCTCACCCATTTTCATCATCGGCGGTTCGGGCATTCCGGTGAGGTCCACCACTTCATCGGGCATGCGCGGCGGGCGTTTGCGCGTAACAATAACCTGTTCAAAACTGGGACAGGCATCAATCCGGGAACAGGCGGCATCATTGACGCACGTGGTAAAGTCCGTCTGGATTTTCGGGCCGTAGTCGGTCTGGGAAACTTTCAGCGCGGGGCAACCGGTCTGCTTGGTGCATTCCAGGCAGTATTCACAGACTTCATCGGTGATGTTCATGTAGGCTTTGGAACGGATAAAGCCATGCTCTTTTTTCTCCTGCACTTCGGCGCGATGCTTGCGGCGATTAAATGTAATACCGCACTCTTTATCCGCGATGATGATCTTGACGCCATCCTGGAGAATCACCGATTCCAGCAAGTCTTTATATTTATCCCGTTCAGCGGGGTTCACGCGAAACACCCGGGCCTGCGGTTCATCCCGGCCATCTTTGCCTTTAATCCGCAAGGTACCAGCCGCATCAGGAATTAAAGAGCGCACAATGCGTTCAATATCATGAGCCAAAACCGTTGATCCGGTAATATCTTCGTGGAGTGTCGGGTTGGGTTGATGCCCGGTCATGGCGGTGGTGCCATTTTCCAGAATGATGTAGGTTATGTCCTGTCCCTGATTAATCGAATTTCCAATCGCCAATTGGCCGGAGTGGAAAAACGTGCCATCGCCCATGAACACAATTTGCTTATTGGTAATAAACGGATCGACGCCGCCGCCGGTAGCGCCGCCCAGCCCCATACCGCTGTAATTGTGCATCAGCGGCTTATTTGGCTCAAACATCATCATGGTATAACAGCCGGTATCACCATGGGCCACAAGGTCCATCGGTGGCTTGCCGTAGCGTTGCTGCATGTATTGGGCATTGAGAAAGTTACCGCGAATTTCCAGCAAGGCGCTGGAAGAGTCTCGATGCGGACAACCCGGGCAATATGCGGGAGTGCGAACCGCTACATCCACCTTGGAACTGTTGGCCATGGCGATGGTTTCCAGTTCCTCGGTCAACCGGCCGTTGGAAAGTTCGTAAGGTATATTGGGTGTATCACGCAAAAAGCCTGTAAGCAATTCAATCAGGATTGACGGATGCAAGCCTCGAGTCGCGGGAATGCCGGGGCGATTATTGGGAAATACTTTACCCCAAATTTGCGCGCCGGCGGCGGGATTCTCCGGCTCAAGCTGGCGCAACTGCGATAGATGATCCGCGACTTGCCGCTCTATAAAACTGCGCCGCTCTTCCACGACAATAATGCGCTCGCACATTTCCGCGAGTTGATTTACCAGCGCGGTATCGACTGGATAACTGATCGCCAGCTTAAGCATGGGAAACTGCCCCAGGAGTCCCATCTCCTGCAGAGCATGCACCAGCAGCATGTGCGAAGGCCCGGAAGAGATAAATCCTACCGGAGCTTTTTGGGATCTGCCACCGCGCCAGGTGCGTTCAATCGGATAGAGAATTCGCGATAATCCCAGTTGCCGACAGCGGGCCAGAAGAGCCGCAAAACGGTCATCAAAGGTCAGTTCCTGCCGCCAGCTACGGGGCGGAAGCAGCACGGTTGTTTCCACGGGAATTTTCCCGGTTTCAATGGCAATACGATCTTTGGTGCTGATGGTGGGCCAATGATTGGGCCGGCATTCCACCGTACCGCCGCCATCCGCAATTGCCACCGTGACCATCATGCCAATGTACAGTTTAGAGGCTACCGATAGATCAAACCCGTGCGGCACCCAATCTTTGAGTTCCTGAGAAGTGGCAGGCTCCAGCACCGGCACACGCAAATGCTCAAATAGAAACCGCGAATCCGCCGGGACTTGCGTGGAATCACTCCAGGGATCATCACCGGAAACAATCATCGCTCCGCCGCTGGGATGCGGTATTCCGGATAAATTGCCCAACGCCAGAGCATCCGCAGCCACGTGCAGGCCGACGGATTTGAACACCGCAATTCCCTTCACGCCGACCATTTGTGCGCCGTTGAGCATGGCGACGCTGATGGCCTCATTGTTGGCCATTTTGGTGCAAACGCCTTTTTCCTTCAGCAATGCGGCAATATCGTGACAAGAATCAAAGAACCCCGCCAAAGGCGAGCCGGGATACCCCGTCAGCAGCGCAACGCCGCCTGGAGTCTCCAAGCAGCCTTTCAGAATCAATTCGGCTCCGCCGAAGATTTCCGAGCCTGACTCAATCTGAAAACGTGGATCAATCTTCATCATTTAATCCGCTGAGAACCTCTACAAACCACGACCGATGCCCTCAAGCCATCGGCTCCCGCCGCCCGTTCCCAATAGGACCTTATTATACCCGTTACCGGGTCATATAACCAGAAAACGCCATACCCATTCCACAGCACATGCGCCAAAACTCTTGGCCTTCATAGCCTTCAGGATTAATGTTCCACAGCCCGGAGCCAGTAATCGGACAGGCTCCTTGGCCGCAGGAACGCCATTAAGGGTTAAACGGATACGAGATACTCGTATTGCCGGTGCTATTGGCAGGTTCTGTTCTTCAGACTTGCGCCGGTGAAGCCCTGCGGCGCAAGGGTAGCATCAGCAGGCTGCCGGTGCCGACCAGCAATAGACTTAACATGCCAGGTTCCGGTACCGGTGTGGTGGAATCGGCATAGTTGAAATTGCTGATGGTCTGCTGATAGGCAGTTCCCGGAGTACTGCCGGTTTTCCCTTCAAAGCCGAAGTTGGTGCTGGTCCCCAGCGTTGTTGCAAGGTCGATATTAAATGTAAAGACTTGCTGTTGCCCGGTAGACGTGCTGATTATTTCCTGCAAACTTGTCGTGGTGGGGTCGCAACTTAGCGCTACGCCAACAATCGAGCCAGTGTAGAGAAAATTGGTGGTAATGGTGTACTGTCCTTGCGATGGCGTGGAATTTGTGCTTCCGCCTCCACCATTTCCAGCGCCTCCGGTGCCACCGATAATGCTGCCGCCGCCACCGCCAGCACTGCCGGTGCTGTTGGAGGAACCGTAATAGCTGACATTGCTGGCATACGGATTAATGGTGAACTCCAAGCCCGGCGTAGAGAAAGAACCACTGGTAAGAAAAAAATTGGCCAGCGTGCCATTTAACGCCGCCGGAGGTGTCGTGGTATTAGAGGAAATGCCAGCCCCACTGACACCATAATCAAACGAAATTGAAAATGGGCTGGCGGTGGAAAACGAATCGTTCGATAAAAAAGTATTATCTTCCGACGCGGGAATATCAGCCGTGGTGCTGGTAGTAATATTGAATGCCTGTCCGGCTAACCCACCAGCGCCGGAACCGTTGTTAGAAAAGCCACCCAAATCACCAGGTGGAACGGTTGTCGCCTGGGCCGCGACAGCACCAGCCACCGTCGCCGCCGCAAATATTGCACTGAAAAGCAAACCGCCATGTTTAAAAACTATTTTTGACAATGTCATAATTGATATCCCCATAACCTAACGGCACAGCCGTTGTCCCGCCCCGGAAACCCGTCCGAGTCAATCACCACGTTACAAAAGTTCCAACCGGCAATTGCGATGCTTTCCGCACTGCGACCGCCTTTAGGAGCCTGTCCGAGTATTGGCCGGGCACGTGCCATCCCACCTAATTCGGTAGAGACACTATTCCCAACGTCTCACCGCGCTAATGGTTGCATCACACCGGCATCACCAAGCCTGTTGACCGCACCCTCTGTGTGCCGTCAACTATTCAATATCTGCCCTCAGGCCCGCCGCTTCGGCAGCAGCAATATTCCCAGGCCGGCCAAAGCCATGAGCGTCAGAGCTGCCGGTTCCGGCACGGCAACCGTAATTGATCCCTGGTGCGTAGGGTTCACGGTAGCCGGGAATCCAAATTGCGGCACTGGATTAAAGGTTCGCACATAATACGGTGCGTTTTCCGGCACGGAATAATCGAAAGGTGCCGCCCCTGATTGTTTGGCTCCGCCAAATAATTCCGAAATGAATTCCTGATTATCATCCACCTGCACCAACTGCCCACCAGTGATAAAATCCGGCACCGCCGATTTATTACCCCCTTCAGTTACCACAAACATCGAGAGCTTTTCATTGAGGACATTAGCCTCTTCCGGAGTCACAGCACCGCCGGTTTGTGCGGAATAACCGCTGTTACCGGAGTTGGAAAAGCTTGCCCCGCCAGAGCCAATGGCCCAAAATGATTTGGCATTCACCCCGGAATTCATCAATGCCGCTGGGCCGTTGTCGCTGAATGTCACCACGCTGGTCGTTGATGCGTTAGCCACCGACGCCGCACCTGCCGCCGCCATTGCCGCGACGGAAAATAAACCTGCCAACGATAATCTGGTGTACTGCATAAAAACTTCTCTCTTTCCCGAATCTCTAACTTACTTCCGGCGGACACCCGCAATGGGTTTCCAAAAATCCGGCGAATTTTGTTAAAGGTGCACTATTTCAGAAATTGCTCTTCACGCCCACCGGCATCGCAGTGCAAAAGCGTTCGCACCGGAGCATTCATCACCTTTTCCATATTTGAGCATAGGAACTTCACCGGCGCGAGTCAATAAAAAGATTACTGAATTTACAATTTTTCCCCAGAAAATGGCGTTATCACACGTTGGGAACGTCTTATAACCATCTTCTATCGCTTTTGCGGAAATTTTTAGTGCGATTTCGGGGTCAGTATCATGATCATCCGGCGGCCTTCAAGTTTGGGATCACGTTCAGTTTTACATACGTCGTCCAAGTCGGCGCGAATCTTATCTAGAACGACGCGCCCCAAATCCACGTGCGCCATCTCGCGGCCACGGAACATCAGATTGAACTGCACTTTGTGGCCGTCTTCCAGAAACTTGCGGGCCTTATTCATCGTGGTGTCGCGGTCATGGGCGTCAATTTTAACGCTGCGAATGCGCAGTTCTTTCAACTGCGTAACATGCGAACCGGCGTGCGACTTCTGTTCTTTTTTCCGCTGTTTATATTTCCATTTGCCGTAGTCCATCACGCGGCAAACTGGAGGCTTATCCATAGGAGAAACTTCAACGAGATCCAATCCCGCCTCCCGCGCAAGGCGCAGAGCCTCAAGCAGCGGGATAATGCCCACTTGATCGTCATTTTCGCTAATCAGGCGAACCGGAGATATGCGAATCTGTTCGTTGCAACGCAAACCGTGATGGCTAATAGTCAGTGCTCCTGAAAACCCCTGCCGGCGGCTCTATCGCCCCAAGCATAAAACAATGGTTATTTGTACCGTATTATGGCCCTAGAGTCAAAAGTAATGCTATTTTTTAATTTTTTCACGCTTTGTGTTATAAACAAAGAGGTTGCGGATACGTATAATAGCCGCAATGAGTTTGCCTGGGCCGGCTTCCGACAAGGCGTTTGCGGTACGGCCCGGCCGGCTATAGTGCTATGTAAAGGAAGGTTTTATGGGTCAGTTTTTTAATTCTCCGGGGTCCGGGTACAACGATTCGCTGGTGCCCGGCGTAAGGTCCGACACGTTGGAACAGCGGCATTTTATGAGCCGGGTGTTCGGATGGATGACAGTCGGCCTTCTGATTACGGGAATTGTGGCGTTACTTGTTTCAGAGAACACCAAATTTGTCGACAGCCTTGCGCATGGCGGATTCTGGATCGTGATGATCGCGCAATTCGGCCTGGTTATATGGTTTAGCGCGGGCTTAAACCGTATGAGCGCCGGTTTGGCCACGCTGCTATTTCTGGCCTACAGCGCCATGACGGGGCTGACATTTTCCATCCTCTTTCTGATTTACACCCAGGCGTCAATCGCTTCAACATTTTTTATTACCGCCGGCACGTTCGGCTCCATGGCCTTATATGGCTATGTCACCAAGCGGGATTTAACCGGCTTGGGCCATTATGCAGGTATGGCGCTGTGGGGTGTGATTATCGCCATGATCGCCAATTGGTTCATGCATAGTTCCGGATTGCAATCGCTGATTAACGTGGTGGGCGTCCTGGTGTTTGTCGCACTGACCGCCTACGACGTTCAGAAGGCCAAGTTTATGTACCTGGCCGGTCCCGACGGGAGCCAGATAAGTCAAAAAGCGGCCGTCAGCGCTGCCTTTAATTTGTATCTGGACTTCATTAATCTGTTCCTCTTCCTGCTGATGATGTTCGGAAATCAACGGGATTAATTTCTCGCGGCAACCGCGATCCGCGGCAGTGAATTGATAAATCCGGGGCTGGCTTTAGCCGGCCCTTTTTTTTTGCTCCCGAAGACTCCAGAGAACCGAAAAGACTCTCAAAAAGAACTCATAACTTGCCGCGCAGCGCATCAACGGGTAATCTCAAGGACATGCAGACAGTCATGGCCGCTGAAGATGTTGCACAGACGGTAAGACAGATTTCTCAACAAATTCTGGCCGCCGGCGAACTTATGTCCGGTGCCCCCTTGGCACTCGTGGGCATACGCCGGCGCGGTGAAATACTGGCCCAGCGAATTGCCGCAGCCATTTATGCGCAAACCGGGCGGAATCCGGATGTGGGGGCACTGGATATTACCATGTATCGCGACGATGTTGTGGGGAATCGATCCATCATTATTCCCATGGGAACGGAAATGAATTTCCGCATTGACGATCGTGCCGTGCTGCTGCTGGATGATGTGTTGCACACGGGCCGAAGCGTGCGGGCCGCGCTGGATGCTCTGGTGGATTTTGGCAGGCCGCGGTTTATCCGTCTGGCGGTGCTGGTGGATCGCGGGGGAAGAGAATATCCGATTTCCGCGGATTTTGTCGGACGCCGGCTGGAAATTCCTGATGAATCCCGCGTGCGCGTGAGTTTAAAGCCCATTGATTCTGATGATGCCGTGGTGGTGAATTCCATCGCACCGACCACTGCAGGAGATCGCTTATGACATCAAGTCCGACCTGGACGCGCCCGCATCTTCTGACTCTGGAATCGCTTTCCAGCCAGGAAATTATGGCGGTGCTGGACACTGCCGAGGCCCTGAAGGAAGTTTCCACGCGCAGTATCAAAAAAGTGCCGGCCTTGCGCGGCAAGGTGGTGGTCAATCTTTTTTTTGAAGATTCCACCCGCACCAGAACCAGCTTCCGTCTGGCGGCACAACGCATGAGCGCCGATGTGGTGGATTTCTCCGTTTCCACCAGTTCGGTCAGCAAAGGGGAAACGCTCATCGATACCGCCCGAAGCATTGTGGCCATGGGCGTGGATGCCATTATTATCCGCCATCGCAGCAGCGGTGCCCCCGAGGTGCTTAGCCGCACGGTGCAATGCAGCGTTATTAACGCCGGTGACGGCAGCCATGAACATCCCACACAGGGGCTGCTGGACTTATTTACCATGCGGGAAGCCTGCCAGCGGCGCGGCAAAAAAATCAGTGATCTGCATGTGGCCATCGTCGGTGACATCGCCAATTCCCGCGTGGCCCGCAGCAATCTGTGGGCGTTAACCAAACTGGGCGCAAAAGTCACGCTGGTGGGTCCCACCACGCTTTGCCCATCGGCCTTTTCGGAATTCGGCGTGCGGGTCACGCATGATTTCGACTCCATCCTCGGTGAGGTGGATGTCATTAACATGTTGCGCGTGCAGTTTGAGCGACTGACCAGCGCGGCATTCCCCAGCGTGCGCGAATACAGCCGATATTTCGGTTTAAATGATGAACGCTTAAAGCGCTGTCGCCCCGATGTGCTGGTGCTGCACCCCGGCCCGATGAACCGGGGGCTGGAAATCACCAGCGCCGTGGCGGATGGTGAAAAATCCGCAATTCTGCGGCAGGTCAGCAACGGCGTGGCGGTGCGAATGGCCGTGCTGTACTTGTGCATTGGTGCCGGGCAGTTCAGGGAATAGCAACTTATCAAGGAATTGATCAACCATGGGTAATTGCAGCATTACAGCGGTGAAAGGTTTTCTCGCCGGAGCCATGCACTGCGGCATCAAGCAATCCGGCAAGCCCGATTTGGCCATGCTGGTCAGCCGCGTTCCGGCCACAGCGGCCGCGGTGTTCACCACCAATAAAGTCGTCGGCGCACCAATCGTGGTGGGTCGGGAACATATTCGCGGCGGCAACATAAGCGCGTGCATCATCAACAGTGGCTGCGCCAATGTTTGCACCGGAAAGCGCGGTCTGGTGGATGCGCGGGAAATGTGTGAACGCACCGCCGCAATTCTCACAAGTCGCGGCATGGTCATGCAAACGCGCAACGTGCTGCCCTCAAGCACGGGCGTCATTGGGCACTTTCTGCCGATGGAAATAATTCGCTCGGGAATTGACAGCTTGGCATTACACATCGGAGACTCTGCTGAGCACGGCGAAGCCTTTGCCAATGGTATTCTCACGACC
>JAKATV010000121.1:3622-12091 GCA_021818565.1 Planctomycetota bacterium | reverse complement strand
TTCAGTGAGATTTTCAGATACCGGCATACAGTATCCAGAGTGTGGCGCGGCAGGTGCGGCCAGACGCTTCGCGAGAGTTTTACCGTGCAGGCAAACGTATAGGGTGCCGGCACAATGCCATAATAGGCGCAGCAGGACATCAGAACGCCGCGGTCAAAACTTGCATTGTGCGCGGCCAAAAATGGGGCGGCGTTGCAGAATTTCTGGATCTGCGGCCATACCTGCTCAAATGTTTTTGCTTCCCGCACGGTGTGATGGGAAATGCCATGAATATAAGTGAATATGAACTCTCCGGGCGGCGGTTTAATGAGTGTGCTGAATCGGTCAACTACCTGACCATTCTTCACGCGCACCAACGCGACAGCGCAGGCGCTGTGCCGCGACTGATTGGCAGTTTCAAAATCAATGGCGGTAAATTCCATCACAAGGCCTCCATGCGCGCTTCATCAATCCGCCGAATCAGTTCCCTCGCTCCTTGATAACAAGCCTCATATTACCCTGCCGATGGGCAAGGTAACAACACGGGCGGCATTTTTTGTCACCGCGGGTGTGACGATTTCTTCGGACGGGGCTACAACAAGATTCGATGCACAACCATTGAAAGGCTCGAACGTCGAACGCGCGGAGGTCTTGATAGCGCGTTCCACGACCGGCATAGCCCGCGGCTACATGATGGTTGCCAGCCGCGCAGTCAAACATATTCCGTCAACCATGGCAATTGGCCGCGCGCCAATTACGCCCGCATATCAGGAGCCAGATCGTAAATGCTCCGCACCTCAAGGTTGCGATGAAAATCGGCGTAGGCCATAGGGGCATCCAAGGTAATTTCAATCGCCATGCTGCGGCCGGGGCGCAGGGCAACAAAGTTATCGGAATAGGCGGCGGACCGATGTTTTATATTGGCCCACACCCACAGCGCCGGAGCATTGGCGTCGAGCCGGACGTGATACTGTTTCCCAGCACCGCTAATTTGAATTGCAAATTGAGGCGCACGGAGTTTCAAATCAACGGGGCGACCGAAAAATAAAACATTATCCGCTACGACCGCACTACCGACGCGGACTTCCGGCCAAATCAGCACATTGGCGGCTCCATGAGCGTGAACCAGATCAGAAAGATCCAGAGAGTGAACAAGGCGGCTGGTACGGGCAGCGATGGCCACGGAAATACTGCCTTGCTTAAGGATTTTTCCGGTTAAGTCAGTGACGCACCATCGCAGATCTCCGGAAACATCTTTCTGTCGATCACTGGTAATGTATATTTCCGCTATTCCGGTTTTCGGATCCGGTATGCCACTGACCAGAATCGGAGCAAAGAAATGCTTTGACTGGTACTGCAGGGCTTTACAACGACGATAGTAATCTGTCATGGACCATGTAGGGCCAGGCCAGGAATCATTGAACTGCCAAATTGTGGATGCCATCGAGCGGGGCATATCGCGCCGCCAATGCTCCACCCCATAGCGAATTCCATAAGCCTGCATGATCTGGGAAAGCCAGAGAATATCATCGAAATTATCGGGCGCACGGCCAAAATACATGGTGTTGTAACGGATGATATCCCCAATGCCGTGTTCGCTTCCATCACAGGAGTGGAATCGCATAACACGTGAATGGATATTCGTGCGGTCTGAGGCGTCGGTATAAGAATCTACGGTCATAGGAACCGGAAAAGATTGCAGGCCGAACTCGGTTACAAAACCTTCAACCGTCCGATATTGCGAAAACGGGGCCATGTTATGCCATACCGTCCAGGTGTGGATGTCCCCACTTCCGGCGGCACCACTGCCGACTTCGTAGAATGCGCCAGGTACAAGCCGGCGGACCACGCCACCGATGACATCACCGAATAAATGGTAATATCCTTTGAAATCCTTAATCTCGTTGTTACCACTCCATATTACAATGGCGGGATGGTTGCGGCAACGGCGAACCTGCTGATCAATTTCGATTTGCAGGTTAGCCATCCACTTTTGATCCTGTACCGGATAGACCGTGTTGGCAAACTTGAACTCAAATTGCAGCATGAGGCCCAGTTCGTCGCATAGATCAAAGAGTTCATCCTGCTCATAATATCCGCCGCCCCAGAGACGGATAAAATTGAAATTACACTCCACCGCTTTGTGCATGAACCAGCGGATCATGTCGGGTGTTACGCGTGTGGGTATGTTGTCGGCGGGAACCCAGTCCGCTCCTTTAACAAATACAGGTATGCCGTTGATTTGAACGTGCATGGCGACGCCATCTTTCGGCGGCAGCACATCCACTTTTCGCAGCCCAATACGTCGGCTGGTGGAATCTATAGCTCTGGTGGTGGAAGAGAGTATCTCCACAACTCCGCCGGAGGGCTGGTGAAGCCGGGATTCTACGGTGTACAGCGGATGATCGCCCATACCATTAGGCCACCAAAGTTGCGGATGATCAATTTGAACATTGCACAGGGCGGTGTCGTGCGTCACCGGTGCCGAAGCGGTCGCGACTAACTTATTATCAAATAGCACACGCGATGTGACGTAGGCACCGTCGGCAGCACCATCGACCGCGGTTTGAATCTCCAGCCGAACCGCGCCAGAATCCAGATAATGTTGGATAATGCCCAAGTCGGTAATTTTCGCATCATAAGCGACAATTTCAATAGGTTTCCATATTCCCTGCGTGAGCAAAGGGCGGCACCAATCCCAACCCCACATATAAGGCCCTTTGCGAATCCATGATCGCGGATTGTTCAATTCAATGCCATGTTCTTTTTTATAATCGATGCGGTTTTTTTCCACGTAGGGCGAATGCGTGAGGGCACCAAAACGGATGCGAATGTCATTTGAACCAGGCTTTAAATACGGCTTGGCGTCGAATTCCCATTCTCGGAACATATTATCCGCATCGCCAACCCACGCACCGTTTATCCAGAGGCTTGCCAGCGTATCTAAGCCATGGCATCTAAGCACAACGTGCTGTTTTGCGAGCATTTGGTCTGAAACATGGAAAGTGCGATGGTAAATCCAGTTTTTCTCAGCGACCCACTGAATCGGCTGGGGATCGACTTCACTAATATATTTGTCCCATTCAAATGTCCACACATTTGAGCCGCCCCTGGCCCCTCGGCCATTGTTTTCGCGGTAATAGGGATCGGGGATTTTCTTTGCGCGCATCAGGTCGGTGTACGTGGCACCGGGCACAATGGCGGGGATCGTTTCGGTCGTACCCTCTTCGTGCATGGTCCAGGAATCACCGGTGAGATCCAGTGAGAGGGAGGAAGTTGTGGGGGCTAAGGCCATGGCCTTGCGCGGCTGCGGATCAGCGCTGCAACCTGCAAGGGCTACGACCACGCCGGCACTGGCTGCGGTCTGTAAAAGTTGGCGCCGCGTCACGTTTTGGGATTGCATAATATTACCTTTCATTTCATCACACTGGTCATAGTATCATCTATGACCGTCCGGTGCGCCGGACATGCGAACCACCTGGGCAACAATCACAGTTGACAGATTGCCCGAACTTTTGATATCTCGCCGGCTCTATCTGCCGGCGCTGTCCGTACCTGCCCGAACGCTTGGCGGCGTACCGACGGGAACGGCACACACCTTAAAGCCGGAATCGACTCCCTTACTCAAGCTTACCTGTGTCCCCACGCCGACGAGTTTTTTCATGGCGGCACCCGGATTCACGACCTGATTATCCGCCATGAGTATATCTTTACACTGTTGCAACCACACCAGGCTGGAGGCGTCAAAGTGAAAAGCGGCTCCCCGATTAATTGCTTTGCGCATGGGGTTGATGAATCGGTTGCCGGAAACCAATACATCTTGCGCATCCGCCAGCAGAAGGTTAATTCCGTTTTCATCAACAAATCGGTTGTCCACTATGGCAATTCCCGAATGGTCCAGGGCCGCCGCAGGTCCAGTGGTGTGGGCGGCGACGCTGATGGCACCGGCTTGAAAACAATACGGCAGGTTCAGCGTGGCGTACCCCACATGCTTAATGGTATTGCCCTCAATAAGCAAGTGACAACTGCTGCCGGCTTCATTCCACCAGAATTCCGGAGCCACTTCGATTCCGCCAACCGAGCAGCCACTGATCATATTATTTTCAATGACACCGTTGTCACCTTTGATAATCATTCCCCGCGCGCGATTGTTCCGAATAACGCAGTTACGCACAATGAATCCCGAACCGTTGGCGCTGGTATCGCTGATGCGATCAGCATAAGTTGCCCCGGCAACAGGATAATTTAATGTGACAGAATAACAATGCTGCGGCGGCTTACCATCAAAGCCCATATTGATAGCCGGGAGTCGCTTTGGATGGTAATCCCGCAATGGGGTGACAGCCACCGCGCGGGCCTGCCCCAGAAATCCGTCATGCGGGTTATATAGCTTCAGGAGATCACCGGGGCGAATATAACTTTTTAGATGCCATGGAAACAAAACGATCCAACGGCGTCCTGCAGCGCGTTGTAACATGCTGTAGGTTCCATGAATTGCGATGCCGTCATCGCCGGTACCTTCAAAATGGCATCCGATGATGATGGGACCGTGCCGAGCCATGGAACTATGCAGGCCGTCGGCGTTAGAGGTCTTAAGCGGAGGAATACTGGCGGCGCGCGGCTTTGGAGGAAAAACAATGGAATCATCTATATATTGATTGTTACCCGCCCCACCGATTTCATGATAACAGAAGCCTGTTCCGGCCATGATTGTTACGTGTTGGATACACATATCGCTGCAGCCATCCAGGGCGATGTCCTCGCGGATGTAACTGCGAAATGCCAATAATTCACCCGCGTGCGCTGAGCCTAGAAACGGTCGGGTATTATGGGCGTAAATACGAAACTCCCGCCGTCCGATTTTTGTTACCTTGCTGGCGTTGATATCTTGGGTGCCTGGCATGATGCGGAACGTTTGCGGGTTGAAAATGGTACAACTAGGCGGGGCGCTGCTGAACTGGGAGGTATTGGTCAAGTCCGCGCGGTAACCCGCATTGATACGGACATCAAGAAAATGTCGCTGGCGATTCACTTTGAGGATTCGTCCCTGCGTGTAAGGAATTGGATCGCATCGCAGGGTGATGCCATCGAGCGTCACATGGCGGCAATCGGTAAAGTTAATTCCGCCTTTCGTGGGATCAGAGCGCAATAACATTACCGCCTTTCCGATGATACGAAAATTTTTAAGGTGGGCAAAAGCCAAATAAAATCCGCCGGTGGGTTCCGGCAGTTTGTATACGCCGGGTGGAATGATAATTTGCCCCGCGCCGGAATGGTAGGCATGCATAATGGCCGGCATTAGTTCGCCAGGATTGTCGGGGCCGAGCAACCTGGATGGCGCGACGGCGGTGGTGCCCGCAGATATGGCGGCAGCCCCCATGAAGATACTGCCGGAAAACAATAAATACTTGCACCAAGATTGAATCAATTTAAAACTCCTGCTGTTCATGAGCGATCCTGAAACAAAGGGAACTTCATACCGGGGCTTTTAACACGTACCGCCCGTTGTAAAATGATGCCGAATCACGGCGCAACGCCGTGAACCCAAGTTACCTTCAATCCGGGCAGCGTGCCAGCTTGGTAGGCCGCCCAGAATTTCTTTTTGACACTTTTGTAAATACTGTATTCAGATTGGCCATCACCAAGTTGAATGGGAATCCAAACACGCGGTACCGGCAGTGGGCGGGAGGCTTCCATGCGTGCAGCAAAATGGTGGATGACATAAGTAACCGGTCGCCAGGACCGATCCGGATTGATGATGCCATAATCTGATCTTTCACCACAGCGGTAGCCGCCGGGGAACCACCAGCAAATCGCGCCGTTGCCTCCTGCGGCAAGTATGGTGCGATAGAATCCGGCGTAGATATTGGCCGTGCGCTTTGCCGCGCTGGCACTTTCTGAATCCTGGGCATTATTCCACTGCGAGTTACCAAATTCCGCATAGATAACCGGTAAAGCGGGGTTGACGGCACGGGCGTATTGGATCGTGAACGCAGCGCGACGAACCCTTTGCGGTGCTTGGCTCATGAGATGGCCATAAGCTTCCGGCTCAAACATATCAACCAAGTGACTCAAGGCGGTAAAGGCATAGTAAACATCCGGTGGTTCTTTGGGATAGCCGGCCATACTCATGCGAAAAGTTACAAGGTGATGGGAATCCACCTTATGAATCAGCCCGATGGCGCGGCCATAAGTTCGGGCCAGCAGCCCAGTTAAAAAGTGATGGTACGCCAGCACCATGGCCGCGGCTTTTCCGTTACGGCCAGACAGTATCTGGGCTTCGCGCGGATTGGTGACCTGACCGCGCCGGCGCGGTACGGGAAAACGCCACGCGGCCTGCGCGTTTTTTACCGAACCGTAATGGCGGATAATCCACATTCGCCACTGTGCGTCCAGTCGCCGTCGGGCGTTATAACGGCCCCAGAAAGGCTCCCAGGCAATATCGTATGCGAAAAGCGTGGCGTTGGAATCCAAATGCAACTCGGATATTACATTTTGCACGGCCTTGAAATTAAATTTTCCCGGCCCACCATCTTCACCACCGAGTTGGTCGATCCCGGCGATCGACAAATTCACATGCAGGCCCAGTTCTCGGGCACGGGCCAGCACATCAAGTACATTCCAAGCGTTATCGCCGCGATCAAAGGGAATGGAAATAGTATTAAAGCCGATGGCCTTTACATCGCGCAAATTACGCTCAACGGTTTGTGGATCATAGGATTGGCGGCTGGACCAATGCTGATAAAGTGCCCCATTTTCCTGCGCCATGGACGATTCCGGCCAGAAATTTACGCCGTCAACGTACCACGGTTTGCCACGCAAAAATAACAGGCCATTGCGGGCGGTCACGAAATGTTGCTGGCCGTGAAGCGACAACACACGCAGGGAACCGACCAAACGATCTACGACCTTTTCTGTTCCAGCTTTTTGCTTTTCCAGAACGGTGGTGACGTGGTATATGCGATGCCAGTGCGCTGGTATCGGCGGTGTCCAGCTTGAGACAAACTTTTGTTCGCTGGCGGGGCGAATAATGCCCGTAAATGCGCGCTGGTGTATGACCTGTCCTTCAGCATCGGTAAAGGTACTGATTACGCGCACGGCTTGAGGTAAAGGACCTTTATTGATCACCAAAGCACCAAATGACAGCGGGGTATTGGCAAATGTTGATAACGTTTGCCCCCCCCCTTCCGCCAGATATAACCCTTGTTGAACACGCTTGATCACCGCAGCAAGCCAGTCTTGCACGGATGGAGACGCGAAAAATGCCCCGTCGGTAATGGGAATGCTTAATGTGCTGCCTTGGCCGACGCGCGCGGCGCTGGAAGGAAGTTCAAGCGCTGCCGCAATAGCAACAAAATGGCCCCTGGCACCGAGGCAATTCAATAAGGGAATATAACGCGTGGCCATGTGTTGATCTAATCCTGTGGCCTGGGCTCGCGGGTACAATCCCATCGTTGACTGTGGCGTTGGCAGCAAGGTTAGCGGCGCAATCGCCTGGCGCGGATTAACGGCCAAGGTGCGCATATCGGTCACGGGAAATAGCTTATAGGTCGGCGAAATCATGTGAATCCGCGGCGCACCATGAAACTTTGATGCAAGTGCCGCTGCAAAAGAGTGGGCATCTTGCACCGGTAGGCGCGCTGTGCCAACGCCTGCGATATCAACGGTGTAGTCCCTACCATTTTTTTCCGTGGTAAACCCGTTGGCCAAACCGAAGGAGATGTTCCTGGCACGGGGCAGGTGCAAATGGTCACCCGGGAAGAACCGGCCGGCCACCGGAGGGTCTGGCCAGCCATGAAACGCAATTTCCGGCAGGACATAACGCGTCCAATGAGAGTGCAGTTTCACCACGGCAATCCATCGTGAGCCATCCTGCTCATCGCATTCCACGTTAAGTTGACGGGCATGCGGGCCGCCCTTCGCCCAGAATACGGTATAGTGATCTTGTGCCCGAACCGCGATGGCGGGGCTTCGGAAGCTGCACCAGCCGTTAAGATGAAAGCGAAATTGATAGCCATATACCTCACCCGGCGGAAGTTGCGATGGGGTCTTGAGCATGACTAACGTGGATGGCTCCGTGGGACTAGAACTCGCCGCCATCCAGAACCGGGCGTGCCGTGGCAAACTCAGCGGGTGATTGTGTATGATCTGTTTTATGCGAGACAACATCTGGGATTCTGTGACCCAACGTGAACCTAAACGGAATTCCATATTGGTAAAAGCGGGCGCGCCAAGCGACACGAGCAATCCGGAGGACCGGGCGTAATTCTTGACGGAAGCGACCGCACCGGCCGGTATCATCGCGGGATTCACCAGAATAAGCACGGACAAATGGCGGGCACTGAGCCTGCCAGGGTTGGTTAATTGGTGGATCGACAAAACGACCGGCTTCATACCCGCGGCCTGCAAGCGCGAGGCCAAAGAGGAAGCGATGCTTTGGGGCCAGCCGGGTCCACGGGCCTGATAAATGCCGACGCGTTCGCGACTAAT
>JAKATV010000121.1:0-3612 GCA_021818565.1 Planctomycetota bacterium | reverse complement strand
TAATACCATGGTGGTGATGCGACGGTAACGCCGCCTCGTTCCGGGCGGCTGCACATACAGGCGATAGTGCCGACAGCCAATGTATCAAGATAGTCAGCGCCATCAGGCCGCACAGCCACTTGGCGATCATGATCATCCATCGGCCCATGCCATGCTTGGGACGAACGGCAAACGCAATAACATGAGGATGAATCCCAAGCCACCAAGGCCCATTGGGCGTTGATGATTTGCGCCGTGTAGTAGCAATTATGGCCATTGGTATCCCTTTAACTGTCCGCGTTTTTTTTGGATATGAACCGACATATCGGCACCATCCAACGCGTGAGACGGGCTGGTTTCTTCTGCGGCAACAACATTCATAATACCCTATCCCGACCGGGCTGGGGAATGAAAAAGCAGCGGCTTAATTTTCTGCCGTGCCAGGCCAGGGCTGCCATTAGGCTCATGTCGATATTTTGGGAAAGGGCCGCCAAAGCCCGCGCCTTGGCGGCCTTATTAACCACACTGCTATTGTTCAAGGGTCGTGGACAAATTGGGATTATTGATATTCAAAAGTCGTAATCCCTCGGTGCCATTGATCACCGGTTGTACGCCTGGCATGCCCGCAGGAGCCTGATTCATTGGAACACTGGTGGCATGTCCGTCAAAGAATACCGCGTTGGCCCAGCCGCCATTATCATTGGCACTGGTCTGGCCATGCCGATAACGCAGGCCGATTGCCCAATCCGCGGTGGGATAATCCGAATTAGAGTTCTCCGCCGGGCCGATCCCTTGCGGCGATACCAACGCATTCATCGGGCCATTTCGAATACTGGTCCACCCGGAAGCATTCTCGAACCAGAAGAAGCACGGGGCATAGGTGCCGCCGTTGGAAAGCAGTTGGGTAGCATCTCCGATGGCCAGCTTCTGGCCAGGATTGGTGACATTGGAAAGCGCGTAGGTGACGGTTTGAGGATTTGTGCCGCCGGTGTACGTCGAGGAACCGCTGTTAACGTACGGCATAAAAAAGTTGCAATTGGCGGCATACGTGGTGATATCCCCAGGCCCCTCTATCTTATTGGAGATCGTCTGGCTGTAATTCACCGGCAACACCGCGGACGGGCAAATAAATATCTTGGCGAACTTGGCAATATAGGTGGCCTCCTGCGGCTGGGTAATATTGGTGTTAGTCCAACTGCCGAAAAAGGCCAGTACAAAATTTCGGGGATCTATACCCTGGTTAAAACTGAATAAAAGTGTATCCCAATCATTGGTGGTTACCGGATCCTTAGGCCAACTCCCATTGTCATAGTCATAAGGAATGGCACCCTCGTAAGCGTCCGCATATTCATTGAGCATCTGCCCCTGTGAACGCAAACTCGCCAGGCACTGGATGCTTTTGGCATCCTGCTGGGCCTTGGCCAACGCCGGCAACAGCAACGATATCAGCAACGCAATGATGGAAATCACCACCAATAACTCGATGAGTGTAAAACCGCGACGTTTCATGGTTGTCTCCTATGTTGGTAACAAGAAAAGAAAAAGTAGGCCAATGTTCCAATCCCGTCCTACGTAAGACTCTCGGCCAAAATATCACGCTATTTCGCGCCGTTTAATTGATAGCAATCCGATTGCCCCGGGAATGCGTTATATACCTCCAGTCATTTTCGACGTATATTCCGGCAAACATTGATTGCCATTACCTATGTAATCTAAGTATATGTCCCGGGTTAAGAATTGATAGGCCATTATTTGAAAAAAAACTTCTGTTTTTTACCACGGCTGCGCGGCATACTACGCGAGAGAAACAGGGACAACTTTGTATTTTGAACAGCTTTTACAGGAAGAACGGTGAGACTCACGTCGGTTGTCAAATGATGATGAAGCGACATGTGAATGCGGTCTTGCGGCTTAGACAACGGCAGTCAGCGAAGATCTATCCCGACTGAGGATGGCGTCGTATCCAGCGATAAATCCGACACGCTCCACCGCGCCAAGTTGCATGCAATGGGCTTGCCCAGGAATCATCCATGCTTACCGGCAGCCCCGTTTCTATTCAGCCTCCGTCGGAAGGACCGTCACCGGCATCGCTGGCAATGTAATGGGTTAATGGTTTATGTTCCGCTTTGGCCAAGTGCCGCAGGTAGGCCATAACCCGCAGATAAGATGCCTTGCCTTTCACCGCAATCCATTCCTGTCGCATTTGTTCCGGACCGGGAACTTTCATTAGTTGGGTTGGCGTAAAATCAGAATCGCCCAGCGGGCCGCCTGCTTCTTTGTGAGCCTTGAGCCATTGCGGTGATAGCCATTGTCCGGTTTTGCCAGCCTTACGTCGTTGTTGCTCACCCGGCCACATTTTTCCAGGGTTATATCCCACCGATACGCGAATCGGTTGCAGATCATACGGAGCAAAATTCGGATGGCGTGTCCAGATTCCGGAAAGTACCTGGGCGTTGGCGTCCCACTGAGACATAGGGGGTACACCTGTAATGGCTTCTATGGTGCGCATCAGATTAACTTGGGAGTAACGTTGTGTAATTAACATGCCAGGCTTTATCCATGGGCTGACAGCGACGGCGAAGGAACGGTGGGCGTCAATATGATCGGCTCCGGATTGCGAATCATCTTCGGTGATAAATATGGCCATGTGTTTCCATTGCGGGGTGCGGCTTAAGTCCGCAACAATCTGGCCGGTCGCCTGATCATTATTAGCCACATAATACTGTGGCGTGTAATACCCAGCTGATCGGCCGGCGGTGTGATCATCCGGAAGCCAGATATAGAGGAAGTGCGGCAGATTGCTTTTATGTGCGGCAATAAACTTATGCACTACCTCTGCCCGATCCGTATCGAGAATAAAGCGATTCCATTCCGGATACGGCTTTCCAATGTGCTTGACCATGGCCGCACTGATTTCTCCCGCCTGATTGCGCGCGACAAATTCGCCAAAGTTCATGAACGAAACGTGATTGATCAGAAGATCATTAAAAATAAACATCCCGCCAGGGTAGGAAATCCACGGATTAGACCAATGTTTCAGTTGGCTTAAGTTGATGTCCTCGGGATACGGATTGTCGCCACCATTAAATCCGGTTTTGGCGTGGTAGGGCGAGGGCCGCAGGTCTTGCGTCCAACCCGGACTTGATGCTATGCCCCGGCCGGAATAATACATCGGCCACGTCCGCTGCACATAATCCGAATCCTCCGCGGCGGTCGTCCATTGATGCCCCTGGGCGGTTACTTCGCCATCCATATAGAAATTTACGCACAATCCAAACCGGTCGGCCATGGCGTAAAGATTCGGCAATTCTGTGCGGTTGTAAAGGTCCAAGTGTGGATCGGCCCAGCGGCCCGCGCGGTGGTAGGCACCAAATTCTTCATCAAAGGTCTTGTTTTCCCGAAGGATAAAGACCACATAGTGGATATGGTGGTTAATAAACCGGGTGGCGATTTTATTTTGCGCTGCCAACTTCGTGCGCTGCGTTCGTGAAAAGCCATTATTGGCTAAAGCGGCGTGAGTCCAAGCCGCAAGATGGGTGGGCAAATCAGTGAGGGCAATACGCTGGACCGTGCCGGGCATGGAATTGCCGATCCATTGATAATGCGGGTTCGGCGCTGATCCCAGGCCCTTGG
>JAKATV010000061.1 GCA_021818565.1 Planctomycetota bacterium | reverse complement strand
GAGGCATGAAATGGCTGTAATCGCTGGAGAATGTCTACTTAGCCGGTGCATATATCCGCCGTTTCCATTACAATCAAGAAGTATTATACGCGGGAAAATCGCCGATGCCTATCGTCGCAGAAGAGCAATTCAGGATGCGGGCTTTTTTTGGCGGGCGGAGAGTTCTACTTGCACTTTAAATACTTTCTCAAACATATCGGCTTTGTGGCGGGCGGCCCAGAGTTCCAGTTCGCAATCAGCCTGCGTGGTCAAGGCGAAGGCCGCTTTACGATTGCGTAGTGACAGGTGTACGCGCTGTACATTTTTATAATGGCCGCGATCCAGCCCATCAGCCACGCGCAAAATCGCCGCCAATTTGTCCACCACAGAGCGTTCCGCCAGTGTCAGGGACATATACGCCTCGTGGCTTTTTTTGGGCATGCTCCGCCGATGGTAGCGGGCCACGTTGCCGATAATTTCCAGTTCTACCGGTGAAAATCCCTCTAAATCTCCATTTTTAATCAGGTAATAGCTGTGCTTATGATGCCCGCTGTGGCCGATATGCCAGCCAATGTCATGCAGCATCGCCGCATACTCCAGGGATTCTCGGTGGCGCTGCTCCAGATGGTGCAGCCGCGTGGTCTGGTCAAAGATACTTAGAGCCAGTTTTGCAACCTGCTGATGATGATTTTCATCATAATTACAGCGCCGGCCAAGCTCGATAACGCTGCGGCGGCGCGGTTCGGTAATTTCTACGGAGAGTCGCACTTTGGGCCAATGGGTTTGCATGTAATCAATGATCATGCCTTCCCGCATCGCGCGGTCCGATATTTCAATAACCGGAATATCCAATTGTTCAAACAGATAATTCACCAGCACCGCACCGGCAATGATTTGTCCGGCCCGTCCGGGATCAAGTCCCGGCATTTTCAGGCGATCCTTAAGCGTGGAGCGGATAAGGCGACGGTATATAATTTCGAAATCTTCATAACGCATTTCACTATTTACGCGGTGCCGCGCCACTTCCTGGTCATGCTGCCCCACGCACAGGGCGGCGAGATTTTCTAAAGTTCCCGACGTGCCGATAAACTTGGCCGGGTGCAATGAGCGTATGCGGGAAATCAGGCCCTTAAGAGTTATGTGAATGTGTTTATGTAATTCCCGCAGTTCCGCTTTGTCCGGTGGATCATGTTGAATAAACTGCTGCGTAAGCCGACTGGCGCCAAGCTTGCGGCTTTCCAGCAATAAGGCCTTATCGGGAGTCCCGACAATTAATTCCGCCGAGCCGCCGCCAATATCAATAATCAGGGCCGGTCCTTCTTCCATGCCCACCGCTTGCCGAACCGCCAGGTAAATCAGGCGAGCTTCCTCCTGACTGCTGATCACCCTTATATCCAATCCCAGTTGGGTCTTGGCCATCAGGACAAAATCACCGCCATTAACACTTTCCCGCACGGCACTGGTCGCGAAGGCCAGAATACGGTCACACTCCAAGCTTTGCGCGACCCGCATATACCTGCTTAATACGCCCAGGGTGTGGGTCATGGCGGGTCGTGGCAGCACATGGCGAACCAGAGACTCTCTCCCCAGTTGCGTTAATTCTTTTTCCGAACTTAAGACCTTAAAGCCCATGGTCTCTGTGACTTCCACGATCACCATGTGCAAACTGTTAGTGCCAATATCAATAGCCGCAATGCGTAGCCCGTGTGGAGTGCTAAGCGGTGTACGGGGTCGAGGAGTTTTACCGCCGACAATTCGCGCACCGGCCTTTGGCCGTGAAGGCAAAACCGTGCGTGAACCCTTTTTTTTCAAGGAACCGCCGGTTCTGGTAGTGTGCGAACTATTCATACCGCAGATTATGCTGCTCGCAGCGGATTATGTCCATGAGGCGAACATGGCGGCACAGGCATTCCGAGACACCTAACTATAATGCGATTTTGGGATATACTTTTGCGCGATGGAACAGAATGGTGTACAAGCAGGGGTGGAATCTAAGGGCGGGCGGCGGGCCCCGGCGTCTTTTTTTGCGTTGGGGTATGGACATTTGCCTCGGGCGGTGATGGCTATGGGGTGCAGGTTTGAGTTCGTGAAATTATTTAAGCATGATTTTTTTGCGGCAACGGGGCTTTATCAGCGGGTCGGCGATGAGGTCAATTCGGGTGGGGGCGATAGCGGCAAGCAAGGGGTGCCGACGCTGGCGGTGGTTAAATTGCAGCGGACGTTTCCGCTGTTTGGCGTTCCCATGCAATGGTTGGGAGGAATTGTCGCGCGGCATGAAATTGCGGTTTTCAGGGCGCTGAATGGCTTGGAGGGGGTGCCGGCATTTATGGGGGAAGTTGGGCCGACGGGATATGTCCATGAATTTATTCCGGGGGATGATCTGAAACCGGAATTTGCGCCCGGGGCGGATTTTTTTAATCGGCTGGAAGCGCTTCTCCATGCCATTCACCGGCGGCATATTGCGTATGTGGATACCAATAAGCGGGAAAATATTCTCTTCGGATCCGATGGAAAACCGTACCTGATTGATTTCCAGATTTCCTTTTTTTGTCGGCATGGACCGAGAGATAATTGGCTTTCGCGCTGGATTTTGCACCGGTTGCAAACAGAGGATTGGTACCACTTTTACAAACACAAAACGCGACTGGCGGCGCACATTTGTTCGCCGGAGGATTTTCGGCGGGCCAATAATCGCAGTTGGTACATTCGCCTGCATCGCAGTATTGCACAACCCATCATTCATGCCAGAAGACGGTTTCTCTCGCGATATGGGTAAGCTGGACCATGAATAATTTTTCCACCGGCAAACTTTTTGCCATCTTTTTGCTTGCCTCTTACGATTGAAGGTCCTACTATGCAGTGAAACGGGGGATGAAGGACATTTAACAGAGCAACTCGCTGGAATAGTTCCAGAGAAAGTTGGTGAATATGCCAGTGGGTACAAACGGGAACTCGGAAACAATTCAATTGTTGATCGCCGATGTCGATGGCACATTGGTCACGCAAGATAAAGTTCTTACGCCCCGGGCGATTGCGGCGGTGGCGAAGTTAAAAGACGCAGGAATTAAATTCGCCATTACCAGCGGGCGACCGCCACGGGGCATGGAGATGCTCATTAAACCGCTTAATATTACCACGCCAATTTCCGCATTTAACGGCGGGCTATTTGTTAATCCGGATTTATCCATTGTTGATCAAAAGGTCCTTCCCGCGGATGTGGCGGGACAAGTGGTAAAATCCATCAGCGATCATCATCTTGAAGTCTGGGTATACCGCGGCAATGACTGGTTTGCGCTTGCCGCGCACGGTTCGCATGTGGACAGGGAATCATGGACCGTCAAATTCAAGCCGAAGATTATCAGCACGTTTGATGGGGTGTTAGACAACGTGGTAAAAATTGTCGGTGTCAGTGACGATCTTGAAGCGGTAGCGCGGGCGGAATCCGACGCGCAAGAGCAATTTGGTGATCATGTATCGGCCACGCGCTCTCAGCCCTATTACCTGGATGTTACGCATCCGGATGCCAACAAGGGCGGGGTGGCGCTGCGTTTGGCGAAGGAATTCAATTTATCGGCGTCGCGTATCGCCACGATTGGGGATATGCCCAATGATGTGCTGATGTTTGCCCATAGCGGTTTATCCATCGCCATGGGAAATGCGGACGCCCACGTGAAGCGGGCGGCGCGGCGTGTGACAAAATCCAATGAAGAGGAAGGTTTCGCCATAGCGGTGGAAAAGTATATTCTTCGGTTGGGGGCAAGGTAGAGCAATCGACTTCACGCGGGTCCGGCGAGTGTGCGGGGCGTTGTGGTGGCGGAATATTTTTACAAAAGGAATCAACGATGGAAATCGGTATGATTGGATTGGGGCGTATGGGGGCCAATATGGTGCAGCGGCTTATGGCGGGCGGCCACCGTTGCATCGTGCATGATGTGAACGCGAAAAGTGTGGACGATATGCAGGCCAAAGGTGCGGTGGGTGCCAAGAGTTTAGAGGAATTTGTGCAGAAACTCGCCAAGCCGCGCGCGGTGTGGCTGATGGTTCCCTCAGGTGTGGTGGATGCAACGCTGGAAAAACTTACACCCTTACTGCAAGCGGGTGACATTATCATTGATGGCGGGAATTCATATTATCACGATGATATTCGCCGGGCCAAAGAACTTAAGGATCGCACGATTCATTATGTGGATGTGGGAACATCGGGCGGTGTATGGGGTTCGGAACGGGGCTATTGTCTGATGATTGGCGGGGACACGGCGATTGTGAAGCATCTTGACCCGATCTTAGCCACGTTGGCACCGGGGGTGAAGGCCGCACCACGCACGCCGGGGCGGGAAAACCAGCCAGTCAGCCAAGCGGAAAATGGGTATCTGCACTGCGGTCCAAATGGGGCAGGTCATTTTGTGAAAATGGTGCACAATGGCATTGAATATGGCATTATGGCGGCGTATGCGGAGGGACTTAACATTCTCAAGCACGCCAACGCCGGTAAAAACAAACAGGAGGTGGATGCCGAAACCACACCGTTAAGCAATCCGGAATATTATCAATATGATTTGAATTTGCCCGACGTGGCTGAAGTGTGGCGACGCGGATCGGTCATTGGTTCGTGGCTGCTGGATTTAACCGCCATCGCTCTGGCCAAAGATCCCGGCATGGAAAAATTTGCCGGGCGTGTTTCCGATTCGGGTGAGGGGCGGTGGACCATCACCGCGGCGATTGATGAATCGGTTCCAGCTCCGGTGCTTAGCGCTGCGCTTTATGAACGGTTCAGTTCGCGGGGTGAAGCGGAATTTGCGGACCGGCTTTTATCAGCGATGCGTTTTGAATTCGGAGGGCATCTGGAAAAGGGGGCGTGAGCGAGCCTTAGTAACGTTAGTAACGTGGGGGTGAGGCAGCAGGTTATTTTGGCAGGAGAATAACGTTGGTAGATCAAGCAGATGCGTTGGTATTCTTCGGGGCAACCGGAGATCTGGCCTATAAGAAAATTTTCCCTTCACTCCAATCCATGATCCGACATGGGCGCTTAAATATGCCCGTCATCGGCGTAGCCAAACAGGGTTGGAATCTGGAGCAACTCAAGGCGCGAGCCAAAGCGAGTCTGGAGGAGCATGGCGGCGGAGCTGATCCGGAGGCACTGAAAAAGCTTTTCTCTTTGCTTAAATATGTTGACGGCGACTACAAGTCACCGGAAACATTTCAGGAATTACGCCGCATGCTCGATGGCGCAAAACACCCGATGCACTATCTGGCCATTCCGCCGAGCATGTTTGCGACCGTGGGGGAAGGACTGGCGAAATCTCAGTGCAATCAAGGCGCGCGGATTGTGGTGGAAAAGCCGTTTGGGCGGAGCTTGGCTTCCGCCCGTGAACTTAATGCCACACTGCGGGAGTATTTCCCCGAAGATGCCATTTTTCGCATCGACCATTATCTGGGAAAAGAGCCGGTGCAAAGCCTTTTATATTCACGGTTTGCCAATGCGGTTCTGGAGCCGTTGTGGAACCGAAACTATGTGGGTTCCGTGCAGATTACGATGGCGGAGACGATAGGTGTGCAGGGGCGGGGGCGTTTTTATGAGGAGGCGGGGGCGATACGGGATGTGCTGCAAAATCATATGATGCAGTTGATTGCGTGCCTGACGATGGAACCGCCCGCGGGAGAAGGTGAACCGCTGCGTGATGAACGGGCCAAGGCGCTGACGCTGGTGCGCTCGCTGACGCCCGCCGATATGGTACGTGGACAATTTGCGGGCTACCGGGAAGAAAAAGGCGTGGCAAATGACTCAACGGTAGAAACATTTGTGGCGGCGCGTTTGTTCATTGATTCCTGGCGCTGGGCGGGGGTGCCGTTTTATCTTCGTGTGGGCAAGTGTCTGCCGGTGTCCTGCACAGAAATTATTGTTGATTTCAAAAAGCCGCCCCAGCGCGTTTTTCGTGAGGCCAATGCTGGGCGACCCAACCATATAAGATTTCGAGTAAGTCCGGAAGTGGTGTTAGCCATGGGTGTGCGGGTAAAAAAAATTGGTGAGGCGCTGGAGGGAACCAGCGTGGAACTAATCGCCCAACGCCATCCGCATGATGAAATGGAACCGTACGAACGGCTTTTGCTGGATGCGGCTGCCGGAAAATCGGATTTTTTTGCCCGTGAAGACCAGGTGGAGGAGGCTTGGCGAATTGTTGATCCCATCCTTGGCAACGTGACGCCCGTTGAGTCCTATGCCCCCGGCACATGGGGACCTACGCAAAGTCAGTCATTATTGACGGATGGTTCCACATGGCATGATCCGCGGGACGAACCGGTGGACCCGGATGCATAAGCAGGCAGAGGCCTGCAAAGTGGTCGGTATGGCTCCAGAAAGACCAGGGGGCCGGAGGGGCTTCTGTTTGGATAGGAAATGTTTCCTTGGAATTGGTGCAGTGATAGAATACGGAAAATGGGCTGAATGACGTCATGGCCGATCTTCATTCAAACCGCCGGCTCGGTTTAAAAACACTCGGCCTTTTGTAAAGGTGGAAATATGAATACTGGCAATACATCCTCGCCCACAACGCTCCTGCATAATATGGGGCAAAGCTTATGGTTGGATAACATCACAAGAAAGCTCCTTACCGGGGGTACTCTCAAGCGGTACATCGCGGAACTGTCGGTTACGGGGCTTACCAGCAATCCGACCATTTTTGATCACGCCATCAGTAAATCTGATTTTTATGATACCGCCATCCGGACTGCGCATGACGAGGGCACCACGTCGCCGGAGGCGATTTTCTTCGGTTTAGCCATTGAAGATTTACAAGGTGCGGCGGATTTATTTCGACCGATATATGATCAAACGTCGGGTGTGGATGGTTTTGTATCCCTTGAAGTGTCGCCGCTGTTGGCATACGACACCGCCAAGACGCTGGCGGCCGCCAAGGACCTGTTCGGCCGCGCCAATCGTCCCAATTTATTTATCAAAATTCCCGGCACAAAAGAAGGCCTTCCCGCCATTGAAGAAGCGATCTTCAACGGGATTCCCGTGAATGTCACGTTGCTTTTTTCACCGCAGCAATATGTGGCCGCCGCCGAGGCCTACACGCGCGGAATTCAGCGGCGCATCGCCGCGAAGCTTAATCCACGTGTGGCGTCCGTGGCGTCGGTGTTTATCAGTCGCTGGGACAAAGCCATCATGGGCAAATCGCCGGATTCGCTGCGTAATAAACTTGGCGTCGCGGTAGGATATAAAATTTATAAAGCCTATCGGGACCTGCTTGCCAGTGAGCCTTGGAAAAAACTGATCGCCGGTGGTGCCATGCCGCAAAGATTGCTGTGGGCCAGCACCGGAACCAAAGACCCTTCGGCCCCCGATACGTTTTACATCACCGCTCTGGCGGCACCTGATACTGTTAATACCATGCCGGAAGAAACGCTTCTGGCGTTTGCCGACCACGGTAAGGTTGGATCGCCCATGACCACGGATGTCACCGACGCCGATAAGATTCTTCAGCAGGCCGCGCAGGCGGGCTTTACGATTGACCAGCTTGCGGCACAGCTTCAGAAGGAAGGGGCTGAATCATTTGTGAAGTCGTGGACTGACCTGATAACGGTAGTTGGTCGCAAGAGTTCCGCACTTGCCGCAACGTCTTAAGTTCCTCATGCAATCTTTTATGGAGTTATTCATGTCCGCATCCAGCGCCCCAGCCGTTGACCCTAAAATGGCCGTGCCTCTGACCAGCCGACCGGCGTTTCAATTATTATCCAAGCATTTTGAAACTGCCAGTACGCTGCATCTTCGTGATCTGTTTACCGCGGATCCCGGACGTGCGGAAAAATTCACCGCGGAGGCGGCGGGGTTGTTTTTGGATTATTCCAAAAATCGGATCACCGATGAGACACTCACGCTGCTGCTGGAGTTGGCCCGGCAATCTGGTGTGCGGGAACATATAGCGGCGATGTTTGCCGGTGAAAAAATCAATATCACGGAGAATCGTTCCGTCCTGCATGTGGCCCTGCGATCGGCCCGGACGGATAGTTATCTTTCCGATGGGCATAATGTGGTGCCGGAGGTGCATGAGGTGTTGGACCGCATGGCGGCGTTTGCCAGCCGGGTGCGGTCCGGGGAGTGGAAGGGATTTACCGGGAAGCCCATACGCAATGTGATCAATATCGGTATTGGTGGATCCGATTTAGGCCCCGTGATGGCGTATGAGGCGCTGCGGCATTATTCGCGGCGCGAAATGACGTTTCGTTTTGTCTCCAACATCGACGGGACAGATTTTGCCGAGGCCACGCATGGCCTGTCACCGGATGAAACACTATTTATTATTTCCTCGAAAACATTTACCACGCTGGAAACGATGACCAACGCCCATACCGCCCGGGACTGGCTGCTGGCCGCCGCCAAAGATCCGTCGCATACAGCCAAGCATTTTGTTGCCGTTTCCACAAATGCTACCGAAGTGACGGCCTTCGGGATTGATACGGCCAACATGTTCGGATTCTGGGATTGGGTGGGGGGACGGTATTCCATGGATTCGGCAATTGGCTTATCGACGATGCTGGCGGTGGGGCCGGAGAATTTCACGCGACTGCTTTCCGGGTTTCGCGCCATGGACACGCATTTCCGCACCGCCCCCCTGGAACGCAACATGCCGGTGATCATGGGGCTTTTATCGGTTTGGTATAACAATTTCTTTGGAGCTCAGACGGTAGCGGTTTTGCCCTATGATCAATATCTAAAGCGTTTTCCCGCCTATTTGCAGCAACTTACCATGGAATCCAACGGCAAGAGCATCACCTTGACGGGCCATCGCGTGGATTATGAAACCGGCCCTATCTTCTGGGGTGAACCGGGAACCAACGGCCAGCATTCGTTCTATCAGTTGATTCATCAGGGCACCAAATTAATCCCGTGTGATTTTATTGGTTTTGCCCAGTCGCTGAATCCTCTGGGAAATCATCATGACCTGCTGATGGCCAATGTATTTGCGCAAGCCGAGGCCCTGGCGTTTGGCAAAACCGAGGCGCAGGTCCGGCAGGAAGGGACAGTGGAATGGCTGATTCCACACCGGACTTTTGATGGCAACCGCCCGAGCAATGTCATTTTGGCAAAACAACTGACGCCGGAAATTCTCGGCGCTTTGGTAGCGCTTTATGAACATTCGGTATTTACTCAGGGCGTTATATTTTCCGTTGATTCCTTTGATCAATGGGGCGTGGAACTGGGGAAAGTGCTGGCGAAAAAAATTGCCGGGGAATTGGCGGCCCCGGATGATTCGGGTTTGAAGCATGACAGTTCCACCAACGCCCTGATGCGCCGGTATCGGCACGATAAAGCCTGATGAAACCAGCAGGTCTGTCGCCGGCTTTTACAGGAGAAATGCTATGATTGGCGGTTACAATAAACGTCTTTATATCTTGCCTTTTGATCATCGGCACTCCTACGGGTCCGAAGTTTTCGGTTACCATGAACCTATGACGCCCGCCCAGATTGATGACATCGCACTAAGCAAAGCGGTGATTTATGGCGGCTTCAAAGCCGCGATCGCGGCGGGTGTGTCCGCGGACAAGGCCGGCCTTCTGGTCGATGAGGAATTTGGTGCCGCCATCCTTGAAGAAGCTCGTTCGCACGGCTTTATCACCTGTTTATCTACTGAAAAAAGCGGTCAGCATGATTTTGATTTTGAGTACGGCTCGGCGTTTAAGGAGCATATTGAAAAGTTCAATCCGACATTTGCCAAAGTACTGGTGCGGTACAATCCCCAGGGGGATGCGGCCATGAACGCGGTACAGGCCAAGCGTTTGAAGACCCTTTGCGATTATCTTGCGGAAAGTAAACGCTATTTCATGTTTGAGCTGCTTGTACCCGCTGAAAAATCGCAATTGCAGCAGGTGGGGGGCGATGTCCACGCGTACGATCTTAAACTTCGGCCGACCTTGATGAAGCAGGCCATTGAAGAATTGCAGAATCGTGGTGTCGAACCGGATGTCTGGAAAATCGAAGGCTTGGATCGCCCCGAAAATTGTCGCACTATCGCTGCGACGGTCCGGCGGGGCGGACGTGATAAAGTCGGCTGCATTATCCTGGGACGCGGAGAAAATGAGGCGAAGGTCATTCAGTGGTTGACAACCGCGGCGGCGGTTCCCGGTTTTATTGGATTTGCGGTGGGGCGGTCCAGCTTTTTGCAGTCGATCGTTGATTTGCGTTCGGGTAAAATTGGCCGTGGACAAGCCGTCGAGCAGATCCGGCAAAAATTCATGGAATGGGTGGGCGTATTTGAAAAGGCGGCGGCCTAGATGTATGGATCACATTTGTCTGTCGCCGGCGGTTTATATAAGGCGGTTGTGGAGGCGCAAGATCTGGGTTTGCAGACCGTGCAGATTTTTACCCGAAATCAGCAGCAATGGGCATCGCCGCCTTTGCGGCTTGAGGTCATTGAGCAGTTTCGGGAAGAGGTAAAAAAGGCTAAATTTAGGGAAATTGTTGCCCATGATTCGTATCTGACGAACCTGGCTTCGGGTAATGAAGAACTGCGGCAGAAAAGCATTCACAGCTTCGTATTGGAGCTGCAGAGATGTCATACATTAGGAATTCAATATCTGGTAACGCATTCCGGGGCGCACGGCGGTGCCGGTGAAGCTCAGGGAATTGCGCGTATTGCGACCTCCCTGCAGGAGGTACTGAACCGCGACCCACACGGCTCAACCATCATCTGCCTGGAAACCACAGCGGGGCAGGGCACGTCGCTGGGATGGAGGTTTGAGCATTTGCGCGATATATTCGCGGCAGTACGGAACCCGAACCGAATGGGAATATGCCTGGACACCTGTCACATTTTTGCGGCGGGTTATGACATTTCCACGCGCGATGGCGTGGCGCAAAGCTTTGCGGAATTTGACCGAATCATCGGGTTAAAGCACTTGCGTGTGATGCACCTCAATGACAGCCGCAAGCCGCTAGGCTCCAGAGTGGACCGTCACACCCACATCGGTCGTGGGATGATTGGTCTGGAGGCGTTTCGCTATGTGTGCCAGACGCCGATTTTCGAAAAGATTCCGAAAATCATGGAAACGCCGAAAGAAATAGCCCCGGATGGTCGGCCTTGGGATCTGATTAATCTTGGGGTTTTGCAGGCATTGGAACGCGGGGAAAATTTGATTCTTGATCCGCTGGAAAATGCCAAAGTAAAGCCGGCTGGCAAGCGTGCGCCCGGCAAAACCGCTTCGACAAAAAAGAAAGTAAAGCAATGACCGATATCGTAGCACCCATATTCGCTCAATCCGTTGATGCGGTGCTACCGCAGATTGCCGGTGCTGTGAAGCAGGGTGCCGATATCATTGAGCTGCGCTGTGACCAGGCCAATCGCGAAATCATCGAATCGCTGGTTACTCGCCCTGATTTACCAAGTAAGCAGATTATCGTCACGATTCGCGCCAAGGCGGAGGGCGGACTATTTTCCGGATCCGAAGCGGATCGGCTGAATTTGATTCTTCACGCCTGTCGGTTGAAACCCCAGTACGTGGATATCGAGTATGACACCTGGCGCAAAAACCCTGAATTTGTCGCCCAGGTGGTACCTCTGCTGGCAAAAGATCCCGCCGACAATTCAGGCAGGCCAAAGTTAATTCTGTCCACGCATGATTTTTCAACCCGTCCGGCGGATTTGCAGCAGCGCCTGACTGCCATGGCAGAGATATCACCGGCGTGCATTATTAAAGCTGCTTATCAAGCGGAAAATCTGGTTGAAGCGTTGGAGGCGTTTCGCTTGTATGAAGAACTGCCGCAAGTTGTCGGACAACCCCTGGTGATTATTGCCATGGGCGAGGCGGGGCTGATTACGCGGATTCTGGCCGCTAAATACGATGCTGCCTTCACCTTTGCCGTTCCCACAGGCAACGCTACAACCGCCCCCGGCCAACCGACGATTACAGATTTGATCCACACCTCCCATTTTAAAAGCCAAATGCGAAACTCTCCGGTTTACGGTGTCATGGGGTGGCCGGTGTCACATTCCATCAGTCCGATGATACACAACGCGGGTTTTCATGCCGTTGGCTTTCCGGGCGTGTATGTGCCGCTGCCCGTTGAACCGGAGTATGAGAGATTTTGCACTACGGTTAATGCTCTGCGTGGTCTGCGGGATTTAAATTTCCGCGGTGCCAGCGTTACCATTCCCCACAAGGCCCATGCGGCGCGATATCTGGAAAGTTCCGGGGGGATGCTGGATGAGACTTCGGCGCGCATCGGGGTTATCAACACG
>JAKATV010000423.1 GCA_021818565.1 Planctomycetota bacterium | reverse complement strand
GCGTATCGCGCTCAATGCCATGGGCAAGCAAATAGTTCTCCAGATTGTACGCATCGGAAGTGGTGATACCGGTCAAAGAAGTTTTTACCAGTGACAATAAATCGGCTCGGGCAAAATTATTGCGGATCAGTGCCATGAGGGCCTGTAAAAGTTCCGTGAGTGGATGAAATTTGAGACTCTGGCGTTCATCCAGAAAAAAGGGAATGTTCAGGCTTGGAAAGATGGTATTGATCAACTTTTCATACAGGGCTAAATCGCTGACGATCACCCCAATCTGGCGGTAGCGCAATCCGCCGGCTGCCAAGAGCCTTATTTTTCGGCCCGCGCACAGCACCTCCTCTTCCGGCGAGGCGCAGGAAAGCAACGTTACCGCGTTGTGTGAGGGAACGGGCGGGGTACGGTGCTGACGGCCGGCAAATAGTTGGGATTCCAACTGAGACAGGCCGCCAGCGCGGGTAAAGCGGTGGGGCGTGTGAAGAAGTATAGGCTTTTCCACGGCTACGCCGGTTGATTGAAATTGCCGCATGAGTCTTTGATATAATCGTTCGGTTCGGCGGAAAATGCCCAGGGGTGCCGGTGCCGCCGACGGATCAGTAACGACCGGGCTACCCGGATCAGCCAGCAGCGTAATGAACATGTTTTGCACGGATTTGGCCAGCAGAGCTAAAAGCCGAATTTCCATGACGCTCATGAAGCTAAACGAATCGACATAGATATTGATATTTTTTAGACAATGGTCATCGACCAGCGCGTTTTCAATAATTCCCGGAAGCATCTCCCCGTCAACAGCGTTAACAGGCCGGACGTTGTCCCAGCTTTCCAGTAATAATGCTAAATCGTGGAGTTTATCAGCCAATACCCCGGCCCCCGCATGATCGCTATGCTGCGTAACGCGGGACCGCATTTGCTCCGCCGCCGCCCGCAGGTCCTGCGCGCTTTTACCGCCTTGCATAATTTCTCTAAGCGTGCGATCCAGACTTGCCAGAAACCCCGGAAGATGCGCCACCTGACGATACGCAAGCAGGTTTTCCCGACATCCCTGTACCGCCCTTGCCAGCAGAAGTTGCCGACCTATCGGGGAGAGTTCGGGTCCCAAGGGTAGGTGCAGTTCCTCAGCAAGAAACCGGCATAGTCGCCGAAATCCCACCACCCGAATGCGAAAACTTCCCGTAATGGACTGCCCGGCAATAAGTCGTTGCTCAGACATGAATGTGCCCTGTTCCGGTACCACCCAGAGCAATAGCGGCCCCAGTGGATCAGCTTGCGAGGCTGCGGAAAGTGCGTCAACGCAAAATTGCGTCTTGCCCGTTCCCGCCCGACCGATCACAAACTGAACTGCCATAATGTTTTTCCCGCAGTATCTCCGGAGCCTTGGACATGCTAATACAAGAATACATACGGTACAACACCCGCCAACGCCTCATCTTATGCAAATGCTGCGCATAAATTCTATAATACTCTCACCGGTGCCCATGCGACTGAGGCCCAAACGCCAACTGGCTGCGGTATGTTTGTGGTCTTGTGGCGAACGTCTAGGTTTTTTGGCCCTTGAGGCAGGCGCATGAACAAGCCGATTAAGAACGGGTGAAGGATCTGGCTGATTATGAAAAAAGTTGGGAAAAAAAATAAGTTTCGGGAAAGCGCTGCCGCTCGGCGGAAACGCTGTGATCAGATTCTGGTATTGCTGAAAAAAATGTATCCTGATGCGCATTGCGCGTTGGACCATCATTCGCCATTGGAATTGCTGATTGCCACCATTCTTTCCGCGCAATGCACTGATGTGCGAGTCAACATGGTTACGCCAATACTTTTTAAGCAATTTCCCGATGCGGCATCGTTGGCGAAGGCGGATATTTCACGCCTTGAAGACATTATTAAAAGCACCGGATTTTTCCGGGCAAAAGCGAAGTCCATACAGCAAACCGCCCAACATCTTATGGCGGCTCATGGCGGGGAAGTGCCCAGTACCATGGAAGCGCTTACTGCGTTGCGGGGGGTCGGGCGTAAAACGGCCAATGTGGTATTGGGCAATGCGTTTGGCCAACAGGTTGGCGTCGTGGTCGACACGCATGTGGGGCGACTGGCCCGACGCTTGGGTTTGTCACAACACGATGATCCGGAAAAAGTGGAAAACGATTTGATGGCCTTGATTCCGCGTAGCGATTGGACCCTGGTTTCGCATCTGCTTATTGCGCATGGCCGCGCGGTGTGTGGAGCGCGAAAGCCCGCCTGTGAAAAGTGTCACTTGGCCAAGTTATGCCCCTCGGCGTTTCACGCGGCCTGAGCCGGCCCAAGCTGCCGGGCGGCGGTGAATCCAGCATTTGACGAGCTTCCCGAGTGGCTGCTGTACCGCCGACACTTCGGCAGTATAGAATCTTCAGGTGTAAGCCCCGTGCTCTGGGAATTTGTTTCCGGAGAGTAACGGTCGGCGCAGTTGGATGCGACTATGCCTGAAGTAGAATATCTTGAACTGATACTTGATCGCTTACCCGAAGCGTTTGACGGTATACGTATTTTGCACCTCTCTGATCTGCACATTACACGATGGACCGCCGAGTTGCAGCACTGGAGCGATCAAATAGCGCCGCTGAAACCTGATCTGGCCGTTATCACAGGTGATCTGGGACACCGCAGTTGGAAATGGAAAAAGACGCTGCCTAACGTTCAGCGTCTGATTTCCGCCATTCATACCACATTGGGAACTTACTTTATCCTCGGTAATCATGATTCACTGGAGTTGGGGCCGGCGCTGGTGGCGGGGGGGGCGGTGATGCTGGCCAATGAGTCGGTCATTATTGAACGGGGTGGCCAACGACTGGCGCTAATTGGCGTGGCCCAGCATCGGCGCAGCGATACAGATATTCCCGCCGCCATGCGCAACGTCCAGAGCACTGACTTTAAACTTATGCTGTTGCATTATCCGGATCTTATCCATTCCGCGGCTGCGGCGGGGGTGGATGTGTGTCTGGCGGGGCATACGCATGGCGGACAAATATGTTATCCGGATGGAAGTCCGATCATCGGGCATGATGTGCTGCCGGCGAATATGTGCACCGGATTAAATCGCATTGCGGATACCTGGCTAATCGTCAATCGGGGCATTGGCAAAGCGGGATTGCGCCTTCGTTTGTTCTGTCCGCCGCAGGTGATGATGCTGACCCTGCGATCCCGACGGGAGGATTCATCTGAATTTATTGTTTAGGCCGATCTGCCGGCCTCTCAGTGCCGCCGCATTGAATGAATTACGGCCATCTCGCCGACCGGCCGTTCCTTGGACAGGCTTCTATTGGGCGCTCCTATGTACTGACTTGCAAAAATTCCGAACCGGGATCATTATACCTTTGTAGATATGGAAGTCCTGTTATGATCGTCTCGGCTTTAAAAGAAATTTTTCCCGGCGAACAAATGGTAGCGCTTACTCCGGCGGCAGCGGCCAGTCTGGCCAAGCAGGGGATGGAAGTTCACCTTCAATCTGGGGCAGGGGTGGCGGCCGGCTTTCCTGATGCGGCTTATGCCAAGGCCGGGGCAACGGTAGTGCCCGATCGCATAACCTTGCTGCGGCAGACGGATATTCTCGTGCAGGTGCATGCCTTAGGTTCCAATACTTCCGCTTCCGGTGCGGATATGGCGGAGCTAAAGCGTGGTGTGGTGATCATTGCATTTGCCGATCCGTTGACGGATAAATCCGCCATGCAGTCGTTATCACAATCTGCTGTGACTCTCCTGGCGATGGAACTGGTTCCGCGCATTACCCGTGCCCAGAGTATGGATGCACTTTCCTCCATGGCCAGCCTCGCAGGGTACAAGGCGGTGTTGATCGCGGCGGAAAAACTGGGAAAAATATTCCCCATGATGATTACCGCCGCCGGCACAATCACCCCGGCCAAGGTGTTTGTTATCGGAGCCGGGGTGGCGGGGCTACAGGCGATTGCTACGGCCCGGCGGCTGGGGGCGCAAGTCAGTGCGTTTGACGTGCGGCCTGCGGTCAAAGAGCAGGTACAAAGCCTGGGTGCCCGATTTATCGAGTTGCCCCTGCAGGCCGCGGAAGCGCAAACTCCCGCTGGCTACGCTCGGCAGCAAACGGCCGAAGAGCAGCGGCGGCAGAGAGAATTAATGGCCCATAGCGTCAGTGAGGCGGATATCGTCATATCCACGGCGGCCGTACCGGGGAAAAAAGCGCCGATTCTGATTTCCGACGACATGGTTGCCGGAATGGAAGCCGGCTCGATCGTTGTTGATCTGGCGGCCTCGCGCGGCGGCAATTGTCCCCTGACGCGCCCGGATGAAGTGGTGGTGCATCAGGGTGTCACAATTCTCGGGCCGACAAATCTCACCGCCACACTGCCGGTTCACGCCAGTCAAATGTACGCCAACAATATGGTTAATGTATTAAAGCATCTGGTTAAAAATGGGCAATGCCTCCTGGATTTGCAGGATCAAATTACGCGTGAGATGCTGGTCATGCGGGAGGGTGTCATTCTTAACCCGCGTGTGCGTGAGCTACTGGGCCTGCCGGAACTGGAATCCCCGGATGCTGCGGCGAGCACGGGCTAAACGCTCGGACCGGAACTAAGCGTGCGGCACACAAAGCCGCCGGAGCCGGCATATAAAATAGGCAATGATTGCTTTGTTGGAGAACCCTGTATGAATCCATCGTTGGAATCCAATTTGTTTGTCTTTGCGCTGGCGGCGTTTTTGGGCTATGAAGTGGTGCGCCGCGTTTCGCCCCAACTCCACACTCCCCTGATGTCGCTGACCAATGCGATTTCGGCGATCTCAGTGGTCGGAGCCATTGCGGTGACCGGTGCGGGACACAACACCACTATGGTCGTGGTGTTGGGGACCATTGCGGTGACGGCCTCAATGATCAATGTGGTGGGGGGCTTTTTAATGACCGATCGTATGCTCAAGATGTTTAAGAAGCGCAAGTCGCAGTGATCTCAAAGCCTGCCTGTCGTTTACTTAAACCTCTAGCCACGGGAGCACCTTGTGATAAGTTCCTATTTACCTGTAACGATCATCGCCGCAACGGCCAAGTTCTTACCCCATCGCCAAGTTATGCCTGCTTATGTCATTTTGATTTATCTGGCTGCGGCCATGCTTTTTGCGCTGTCGTTGAAGTGGCTAAGCAGCCCCAAAACCGCGCGCTGGGGCGTGCTGGCCGGAGAAATTGGCATGGCTGCCGCGATTATTGCCACGCTTTTTCTTCCGGAAGTGCGGCATTATGACTGGATTTTCATCGCCTTCGCCATCGCCATTGCGGCGGCGCTTCCGATGGCCCTTTTGATTCCCATGACCGCCGTTCCGCAACAGATTGCCCTATTTCATGCCTTTGGAGCCTTGGCGGCGGCGCTGGTGGGAACCGCGGAATATTACGCCCACGGGGCATCGTTGGGCACCTCCACACTTGTTGCCATCGGGTTTGAATCGCTCCTGGGTTACCTGACATTTACCGGCAGTCTTGTGGCGGCGGGAAAGCTGCAGGAAATACTGCCCACACAGCCCATGAATTATCCGTTTCAGAACGTCGCCAGTATTTCCGTATTAGGCGCATCGATCATCGCCGGAGCCATGGTGGTTGTTATTCCCGCCAACCCGCTGGTTTTTCCAATTTTTATTGCCCTGTGTCTGCTGTTTGGAGTGATGCTGATTCTGCCGATCGGCGGCGGCGATATGCCCACAGTCATCGCATTACTTAACAGTTACGCGGGCTTATCCGCATCCGCCATGGGATTTGTCCTGAACAATAAACTCTTAATCATTGGTGGTGCTTTGGAAGGATCATCAGGCTTCATCTTGGCGATGATCATGTGCAAAGCGATGAACCGATCTTTTATCAATGTGCTGTTCGGGCAGGTGCAAGCCGGCAAGGCCGCAAAATCCGATGATATTTACGGCGGAAATATAAAAAGCGTCAACGCCGAAGAAGTGGCTGCCATCCTGGACGGTGCCCGCCGTGTGGCCATTGTGCCGGGTTACGGCCTGGCGGTGGCGCAAGCGCAACACGCCGTGGGGCAGCTATTTGAGCTATTGGAATCACGCTCGGTGGATGTGCAATTCGGTATTCATCCGGTCGCCGGGCGCATGCCGGGCCACATGAATGTGCTCCTGGCGGAGGCCAATATTCCCTATGATCATCTTATGGAAATGGATCGAATCAATCCGGAATTTGAAAACATGGATGTGGTGATCGTCAATGGTGCCAATGATGTGGTGAATCCCGATGCGCGTGATAATCCCAATAGTCCCATCGCAGGCATGCCGATTCTGAATGTGGATAAAGCCGGCACGGTAATTGTGATTAAACGCAGCCTGAGTTCCGGTTTTGCCGGCATTCCCAATCCGCTTTTTGCCGCCAAAAACTGCCTGATGTATTTCGCGGACGGCAAAAAAGCGGTGCTCGACATCATCGCTGAGCTGGAAAAACTGTAAAAAGCTCTTATGAAATCCGACCTTATGTTTCGCCTCTCATTCATGCCTGGTCGGCTCAATTGGACTTCGTAAGGTGCTCCGGCCGTTTTGCGTTTTCTGTCAGCCAGTCCAGCCAGGCTTTGGCCTGATTGCGGGCAACGGAAATTTCCAGCAGGGGGGCGGTTCGATTAAGATGTGCCACATCCTGACGGAAGCATTCGAGATCAAAGGGAATATAGGGCAATAGATCAATTTTATTAAGAATTAGCGCATCCGCCGATACGACCAGATTCGGATGCTTGGCGGCTTTATCGTCGCCTTCACTGACACTAAACATGCCGACTTTGCAGTTCTGACCAAGATTAAATGAGACCGGGCAGATCAGATTGCCAACATTTTCGATAATAAGCAAATCGAGATCGGCAAGTTTAAGCTTATTCATGGCATGGCGGATCTGATTGGCATCAAGGTGGCATCCGCTTCCGGTATTGACCTGTACGATATGCTCCGAATGCTTGGCCAGACGGTCTCCATCGCGGCAGGTTGCCGGATCACCGACGATCACACCGATGTCCAAAACACCCTTGAGTTGACGGAGCGTAAGCTCCAACAAGGCTGTTTTTCCCGCGCCGGGCGCACCGATTAAATCCACCACAAATACGCCGGTCTGTTGAAATAATCGCTGATTCTGAATCGCCATTTCATCGTTGAGTTTAAGAACATTTTCAACAATTGGAACTTTGGTGCTCATGGTTAACTCCTTTTTTGAGGGTTCTGCCGCGTGCACGGACACCGGCCGTGGACCTTCGCTTAGAATGTTTTACCGGACAGTCCACTTCGATGGAATCCAACTGAAATTCATCGCCGCCCATAATATCAGCCTTCGTGAAACCACAGACGCAATGTTCATCAACCGTTGCAGGTGCCCAGCACCGCCCACATGACACGCATCGTAAGCGCCAGGGCGGAGTTATAATGTTCAGTTGCGCTGCGGGCCAGCCCGCTTCCGAGCTGGCGATATTCCACGCCATCCCCATGGCCTCCGACACCACGCCGTGCATGGGGCCGATACGCACAGTGGCCCGGATCAGCTTCCCGTTTGTCGGCATGTGCCGCCGGATTAACGCGATCAACGATTCCGCAATCGAAACTTCATGCATGACTTAGCTCCAGAATAACTCCATACCGCTTTCCATTTTTTTCCATCCCTGGAGAATGCGAATGTAATTGCCGCGTTCGAACAATTCCGGCTCCGGGGATCGCGCCATACTCATGGACCCCTTCATTTGCTTAACCGACAAATATTCATTGGCCCGCAGCCACTCCGCCAAAGCGTCCCGCAGCACCTTCAGGTGATCCGGACCATACTCCAGAAGCGCGGAAACGACCTGTACGGCATCAGCGCCGACCATAAGACATTTGACGGCATCGCGCGCATTTTGGACGCCGCCGGTGATAGCCAACTGGCAATCCACCTGCCCGCTGATGGCCGCCGCCCAGCGCAGGCGCGGCAAAAGTTCATCCGATGTGGATAACTTGAGTTCGCGTTTTATCGTCAGATTGTCAATATCAATATCCGCTTGGTAAAAGCGGTTAAAGATCACAACACTTCCCGCTCCGGCTTTTGCGGCCTGCGCGACAAAATGCACCGGGGATGTGTAAAAGCCGGAGAGCTTCACCGCCAATGGAAGCGTTACCACCTTGCGCACGTCCCGTATGATCGCCAGCATGTCGCGTTCAACATCCGTGGAGTCACGAAACGCAGTCAAGGCTAAATCGTAAAGATTTAACTCGATACCGTCGGCACCTGCTTGCTCCAACTGCTTGGCGTAAGAGGTCCATCCGCCCAGCGTGCGGCCGTTGAGTGAGGCGATAACCGGGACGCGCACAACAGATTTTATTTTCTGCAGCTGTTTAAGATAGGCATCGGGGCCGAGCCGGAAATTATACGGTGTTGTCAAATACCCCGACGCTTCGCCGGAGTTTTCGTCCCCTTGCGTAAGCGCCCAATCTACATAGATTTCCTCCTGAACTAACTGCTCTTCAAAAATCGAAGGCATGATAATCATCGGAGCGCCGGCATCCTCCAGACGTCGGACCGTGTCAATGTCATTGGCCATCGGCGAAGCTCCCGGTATCAGCGGGTGAGGAAGATCAAAGCCCATATAGTTGGTAGACATATCCATAGTATTATTCTCCTTTTGCAGTGGTGGTGGTCGGTTCGCTTTGACTCGGAGCCTGAGTTTCCGGAAAGGCAAACCCCGCCAATTGTGTATACAGTGCCAGTCGCTCGGCGGTATTCCGCACGGAGGCTTCCGAAAGCATGCGGAATCTTTCGGGATTAATTTTTTCGATCATGGAAAACCGCGTTTCATTACGCATGTAATCGCGTACATTGGCTTTCTGTTTTGGTGAATCAATTTGCAAAGGCGGCTTGCCTTCCGTAATGAGTCGCGGATCGTAGTGATACAATGGCCACACGCCGCTATCCACCGCCAATTTCTGCTGGTTGATGCCGTAGGTGAGATCATACCCATGCGCGATGCAGTGGCTGTAAGCAATTATTAAAGACGGGCCGGGATAGGCCGCCGCTTCATTGAAGACTCGAACGGTGTGATTGTCATTAGCACCAAACGCGATGCTGGCGACATACGCATGGCGATAACTCATCGCCATCAGTCCGAGATCTTTTTTCTGGGTGCTTTTTCCGGCGGCGGCAAATTTAGCCACAGCGCCAATCGGCGTGCTCTTGGAACTTTGACCGCCGGTGTTGGAATATACTTCCGTGTCCAGCACCAGAACATTGACATCAAAAAGCAGGCTTAATACATGGTCCAAGCCGCCAAAATCAATGTCATACGCCCATCCATCGCCGCCGAGAATCCACACGCTTTTGCGTACCAGATAATCAGCGACTTGTCCCAGAACCGTGGATTCGGGTTCTTTGATATCCACCAGACGCTTTCGTAATTCCAACACGCGATTGCGCTGCTCGGCAATTCCTTTTTCCGACGATTGATCCGCTTCGAGAAGTGCGGTACTTAGCGTATCGCCAATACGGCCGGCGAGTTGTTTTACCAGACGCTGCGCCTGGCGAATGTGCTGGTCCAGAGCTAATCGCATCCCCAAGCCGAATTCTGCATTATCTTCAAACAGGGAATTATTCCACGTCGGCCCGCGCCCGTCGCGGTTGGTTGTGTACGGTGTTGTGGGGAGATTGCCGCCGTAGATCGAGGAACAGCCCGTCGCATTGGCGATAATCAGCCGATCTCCGAACAACTGGGTCAGCAGTTTAATATAGGGTGTTTCTCCACAGCCCGCACAGGCTCCGCTGAATTCGAATAGCGGAAGCAGAAATTGACTGGCTTTGGCATCCAGGCGTGTGATGCGCGATCGATCCAACTCCGGGATATTGAGGAAAAAATTGAAGTTTTCGCGTTCCCGCTCGCGAATGCTGATTTGCGGGGCCATGTTAATGGCTTTATGCTTCGGATTGGCTTTGTCTTTCGCCGGGCAAACCTCCACGCATAATCCACATCCCGTGCAGTCTTCCGGAGCCACCTGCAGCGTATACATCATGCCCTTAAAGTCCGGAGCTTTGTAGGCCACGTGTTTGAATGACGCCGGAGCGCCAGCCAAGTCGCCTTGATCATAAATTTTGGCTCGTATGGCGGCGTGCGGACAGACAAAAGCACACTTGTTGCATTGAATGCAGAACTGCTGGTCCCATTCCGGAATACTTACGGCAATATTGCGTTTTTCCCACTTGGTCGTGCCGGTCGGCCACGTGCCATCCACCGGAAACGCACTAACCGGTAACAAGTCGCCCTTTCCGGCCATCATCACCGCCTGGACGCGACGGGTGAAATCAGGCATGGCCGACTGGGCAAAGCTTTCCTGTCGAATGGTGGAAGTTGCGGTGGCGGGAACGGGTATTTCATGCAGATTCGCCAAGGTTTGGTCGACCGCCTCATAATTGCGTTGGACAATCTCATCGCCGCGTTTTTCATAGGTCTTTTTGATTGCCTTTTTAATTGCGGTAATCGCCGAATCGCGCGGTAAAACTCCCGATATGGCAAAAAACGCGGTCTGCATAATCGTATTGATGCGCCGGCCCATACCGGTATTCCGTGCCACTTTATTGGCATCTATCGCGAAGAACTTGAGACGTTTCTCAATGATCGTCCGCTGAATTTCTACCGGAAGATGATCCCAGACCTTTTCACGGTCCAGTGGCGCGTTGAGTAGAAAAACCGATCCCGGCGCAGCCATTTCCAGAACGTCCATGCGTTCGAGAAATTCAAATTGATGGCACGCAACAAAATTGGCTTTGCGGATCAGATAGGGCGCACGGATCGGCTCAGGGCCGAATCGCAAATGCGAGATCGTCATAGCCCCTGATTTCTTCGAATCGTAAACAAAATAGCCCTGGGCGTGCAGATTCGTCTGATCGCCGATAATTTTGATGGAATTCTTGTTGGCACCGACGGTCCCGTCGGCCCCCAGGCCGTAGAACAATGCCTGCACCATATCACCCATGGGCAGATCAAAACTCTGGTCCACCATTATTGACAGGTGGGTGACATCGTCATTAATTCCTACGGTAAAGCGCGGTTTGGGATTAGATTTACCCAACTCATCAAATACCGCCTTGACCATCGCGGGCGTGAATTCTTTGCTTGATAGGCCGTAACGTCCACCGATCACCAGCGGCATTTCTCCCATGGGCAATGCACGCACCATCATTGCCTGGGCCAAAGCTGTCACAACATCCTGATACAGCGGTTCTCCCGCGGAGCCCGGCTCTTTGGAGCGATCCATGACCGCAATGTTTCGGGCCGTGGTGGGGATGGCACTGACCAGCATATCGGCGGCAAAAGGACGGTACAGTCGCACGATTATGCAGCCAATTCGTTCCCCTTTTTCCACCAGGTGTCGCACGGTTTCGCTGGTAGTTTCAGCGCCGGAACCCATAATGATGATCACACGCGTGGCCTGCGGATGGCCGCGATATTCATACGGCTGATAAATCCGGCCGGTCAATTCGGTAAAACGCCGCATTTCTTCAAGGACAATGTGCGGCAGCGCATCATAAAAGGAATTTGCGGCTTCCCGTGCCTGAAAAAAAGTATCGGGATTTTGAGCTGTACCGCGCAACACGGGAGCATCTGGCGTTAGCGCACGCTGACGATGGGCCGTGACCCATGCCTGGGGAATCAGCGTACGCAACTGATCGTCGGTAAGCATGCCGACGCCATTAAGCTCATGCGAGGTGCGAAAACCGTCAAAAAAATGAATAAACGGAATTCTGCTGCGCAAACTGGCGGCCAGCGCAATAGCCGCTTGATCGTGGGCTTCCTGGGGATTCATGGAGGCCAACATGGCAAATCCGGTTTGTCGGCAAGCCATGACGTCCGAGTGATCCCCAAAGATGGACAACGCATGGGTGGCCAGAGAACGCGCTGCCACTTGAATGACAAAGCTCGTAAGCTCGCCGGCAATCTTGTAAAGATTTGGAATCATCAGCAGCAAGCCTTGCGAAGAGGTGCCGGTGGTACACATTGCTCCCGCTTGCAAAGCGCCGTGGACCGCGCCGATGGCACCGCCTTCACTTTGCATTTCCACAACCTGCGGCACATCGCCCCAAATATTTTTCTGGCCGCGTGATGACCAGTCGTCAAAAAATTCGCCCATGGGACTTGACGGGGTAATCGGATAAATCACGGCGGTGTCACTGGTCCGATAGGCCACGCTTGCCGCCGCCTCGTTGCCATCAATGGTTAGATGCTGTTTGGTATTCATAATCAGTCCTTTCATGATCTTCAAATTGCCTTGAGTGCCGG
>JAKATV010000506.1 GCA_021818565.1 Planctomycetota bacterium | reverse complement strand
GCGGCACGGGCGATCGAAACGCGGGCGGCGGAAATCATCGCACACGCACATAAGGGCGTAACCAAAACCGGCGATTTTCCGCGCGTTTCCGTTGCTTCCGATGCACCGAAAATGGGCTTGACCGAAAAGGAGGATTCCCGCATGGACAGCGAGAAAAGCCACGACTATCAAGGCGTTGCCGTTGGCAATGAAAAATTCCGAGGGGTGGGGATCGAACCCACGACCAAGGGATTATGAGTCCCCTGGCGGTATTCTCTGGACAATCCACCAAACCCGCATCAGACAAGCGTTTGCCGCATGTTTCCAACAAAGACGCGGAGAGCGTCTTGGCGGATTGCTTGGCGCTTTTTTCGGAAAATGATCCGCGCTTGGCGGCGGTGATCCGGGCATGGAGCCGCATGGATGATGACGTGAAAGAAGCCATGGCGTTGAAGGCCGCCGCCCAAAGCTGCGAGACGGCACGCCTGACGGTAAAATGAACTTTCGGGCAAGCGGACTGATCCCCGCTGAATCGGTCAAGGCTTGATGCGGCACCTTGCGTGTCGAGCCTTGGCCGACCCGCTAAACAAGGTGACGATATGGAAAGCATTTCCAACCGGGCGGGAAGCCGCGAAACTGATAAAGCCATTTTATCCAGGATTGCCAGCGAGTTGCTACGGATAGCTCGCAACCTTGAGACCCAAACCAACGCGGAAATTGCGCGGTTTGGCAAGACGTGGAAGTATGGCGACGCCGCCTTTGCGCTGCAACGCGACGCCGTGCAAGATTTCGCCCGCGTGATGCGGATTGCCGCTGCGGAAAGCTTGGTCGATGCAACCGCCGCAAAGATCGCTTTGAACTATCCGGATGGCGGAAATACTTGGATAAATTACGTGGGCGACCTGGAAACGCACTACCGCGGAGCGACGGAAGCCGTGACGTGGAAGCCGGAAGCAATCGTTCAGGCTTTGCGATTCGTGGCCGGCAAGCTGGCCGCCAAGGCAATCGAACCCATGGACACCACCGAGGCCGCCGGGCCGGTTCAACCGGCACACAACGGCGATTTTACAATGGTGAATTGGTATGGCACGGAGTACACATTCTCTCCGGGCCTGCAAGCCGGTGCGGTAAAGGCCCTTTGGCAGGAATGGGAAAAGACCGGCCTTGGACTTCATCAGGAGTCGGTGCGTGAATGTATCGACGCCGAGCGTGATAATTTTCGCCTGTCGCATGTATTTCGTGGCCATCCGGCTTACGGCGTGATGATTCACCCGTGCGGCGACGGCAAATACCGGTTGGGCAAGAGCGACGCCAAGGGCCGCCCGCCAAAGAAAAAAGCCCGCACCGCCGGGAAGTTGGAATCGCATGTTCCCAACGGCGGCTTGAGCGAGCGGGCACGGCGGGCCAAGCGGATGATTGATGCCGAATATGCCACCGCGCATCCAGACGATCAAAAAGACTAATCCCCGCGAATCCACCAAAAAGCGCCGTTGGCGCACACCCACACATGCCATACTCATGGCATGAATGATACGCAATACATATTGACGTTGCCCGAATTGGCAAGGGAATTGCGGCTGCCAGAACGATGGCTGCGTGCCGAGGCGGACGCCGGGCGCATACCGCATCTACGCGCGGAGCATAAGTACCGATTCAATCGCGCGGCGGTAGAGCGAGCGTTGGCCGACCGCGCCGCACGCATGGAGGCGCGACCATGAGCGACAAGGCCGCATCACCACTGTTGTTACGCGATCGCGAAGCCGCCGCGTTGTGCGGTTTATCGCGATCCGGTTGGCTCAAGGCGTGTAGCGCGGGCCGAACACCGCTGCCCGTGCGAATTGGCCGGGCGTGCCGGTGGAGGGCGGATGAGTTGCGCCGATGGGCCGACGCTGGATGCCCGAACCGTGATGCCTGGATGGCGATGAAAAAATAAAAAAGCCGCCGGAACCCGACCAAAAGTTACCGGCGGCAGAAAGATTGGGGAATGCCATGAGTATATCAGATCACGATCCAGATCGCACCACCACCTCCCGATCCCGGCCACGGGATACCGCACCTCCGGATCAGCGTGCAGATACGCCTGTACTTCCGCACGATGATTCATCAGAGCAGTGTGTGATTGGATCGTTGCTGCTGGAGCCTGGTTATTTTGACGCCGTAGCCGAGATACTGCCCGCACCCGCCGCGTTCACTGGGTTGATTCCACGAGCAATATACGGCGCAATGCAGGGCCTGCACGGCGACGGAACGGCGATTGATGGTGTGACAATTAAATCGCGACTGGCAGCGCAACATTTTGCCGGGATCGGTGATGCCTTTGACTATATGGTGGCCGCTGCTGATTGCGTCCCCAGTGCCGCCAATGTCGTGGCATACTCCAAGACTGTCCGCGACCTGTGGCGGCGGCGCGAGGCCATTACCGCACTGCACAGCGCGATGCAGGGCCTGGCGGATGGCGCGACCACAGAGAGTGTGATCGCCACGGCGACCCGGGCGCTGGCACGCATGGCACCGGTGGCCGTCCCTGATGGTGCGAATCCGGAGCGTGAGGCCCCAGAGCCGCCCGATCTGTATGCCCCGATGTTTCATGGTTTGGCCGGCCAGATTGTCCGCACGATTGACCCACATACGGAGGCAGCGCCGGTGGCCGTACTGGCCCACGTGCTGATCGCCTTTGGAAACGTGATTGGACGCGCTCCGCATTTCATGGTCGATGGAGCGGAGCATCATGCCAATCTATTCACCGTGTGTGTCGGCGCAACGTCCAAAGGCCGCAAGGGCACGGCGCTGGCCCAAGTAACACGATTGATTGACGGGCTGGATGATGGCTGGAGAAAAGACTGCGTTAAGTCTGGCTGCTCATCGGGCGAGGGACTGCTCTACGCTGTACGCGATGATGTGAGACGCGAAGTGCAGATTAAAGTGCGCGGGAGATTTACGGGAGAAACACAAGAAGAAATCGTTGATCCCGGCGTGGCCGATAAGCGACTGTTGGCCGTCGAAAGTGAGTTTGCAAAAGTGTTGCAGGTGGCTTCCCGCGATGGCAATACGTTAAGCGCGCAGATACGCCTGGCGTGGGATACGGGCAATCTTCATGTTATGACGAAAAGCCCCCTGAAAGCTACTGGTGCGCATATCAGCATCATCGGCCACATAACCAAAGAGGAATTGAAGGCCGAGCTACTTCAGACGGATGCCTTAAATGGATTCGGGAATCGTTTCCTTTGGCTGTACGTGGAGCGATCCAAGCTGCTGCCCCGTGGTGGCAATCTGCAAGAATCAGAGTTGATGCCTTTGCGCGACAAACTCCGCCTGGCGGTGGCCCATGCGACCGCTGCCGGCGAGATTGGCATGACGCCGGAGGCGTGGGAGCTTTGGGACGCTGAATATGAAAGACTGTCCACTGGGCAAGCTGGGCTGCTCGGCGGCATGACAAACAGGGCGGAAGCTCAAGTCCGCCGCCAGGCGATGATGTATGCCCTGCTGGATTGCCGGCACGAAGTGGATACACCGCACCTGCTGGCCGCCCTTGACCTATGGCGATATTGCGAAGCTACGGCGGAGTATTTATTCGGTGTCGCCCCCCAAAAGCAGGGTAATGAGTTGGCCGATCTGGTTTCCTTGATCCGGGAATCAGGCGGCACCATGACATTGAGAGAGATTCGCGAAAAGCGCCGGAAGTACCGGCCTGCTGGTGTAGCCGAGGCGGTTGTCGAGAAGCTAATCGCCGCCGGAATGGCGTGTTGGGATGAAATTCCGACCGCAACCAAGCCCAAGGTGGCGGTGCGCGTTTTTACCGCTGGTATAGCGGTACCGGTTCCGAATCTCAATAAACCTTTGATTTTGAGCGAATACGATACCGGATACCGCGATACCGGGCCAAAAAACACACCGCCGGTACCGCCCGATTATGACCAGCCGCCGGTACACATGCAGGAGGCCGAGGCGCGAGACGAAGTGGCGAGGCAGGCAGAAGTGGAGGGTAATGTATGAGCACCACGGCAATGGATATTTTGCGAGATCTTCGCGCCGCTGGGTATGCCCTACGGCTGGATGGAGAATTCATCAAAATTAAACCGCTGCCCCCACCGGCCACAATGGAGTTTTTGAGGCAGCATAAGCCGGAGCTTATTGAGTTACTCAAGGCCGAGGCGGCAAGGACTTTTAGCCGGTTGGAACTGGCCGCCACCTCGTTGAGGCACCTTATCCCGGACGAACAGCAGCGCCGGAAGATACGTGCCCTGGCCGAGGCCGATGCGCGCCATTGGCGGTTTCTTGGTACCGACGGCTACCAGCATGTTTTGTCGAACTCCATCATGGATCAGGTTGAGCGGATTACCGGAAAGCTGATCTGTTTCAGGTGCAACCCGGACAACGATTTTATTGGATGGCATGTCAAGGAGCTTGGAAAATGACAACGCGCCCGCTATTCGACCACGTGGCCGCCAAGCCAAAACGCCGCGCGAAATCCGCAACGCCGGTTATTCCCGTGCCGCCGAAGTCACCGCCGGAAGTTTGGGTGATTCAATTTTGCGGCCATAACCGCCCTGGGCTTGCGCCCGTGACTTGCCGAATCCGCAAAGTCCTGAAAAACGCCGGGCGTTGTTACCATTTAAAGGCCGCCGTCATTGCACAATCGCCGCCTGTTGGGGCGGTGAGCGATTCGGCGGCTTCCAAGCCGCCCAAAACCCCACGAGGCCCGGAGGCGGCGTTTAACGGGGCTATACAATTTGAGGATGCGCATCCGACGGCTAACAGGAGACAAAAATGACAAACGAGCTACACGAAGATGATTTTCCGCCACATCCGACACTTTCGCCGTTGCAACAACGGGCCGCACAGATGCTGGCGTTTGGCTTGAGTTATCGCAAAATCTCGGCGGAACTCGGCATAGGCTTGGCCAGCATTCATCGCTGGAAGCAACTGCCTGAATTTGCGGAACATTTGGATGCGCTTTCCAGTGAAATCGCGCACCGGTTCCAATCGCGCAACCTGCGCGCAACCTTGAAGGCCATCCGCACAATTCACCGCATCTGCTTTGACGAAAACCAGAAGGCGTCGGATCGCTTGGCGGCGGCAACTAAGATCATCGATTTGGCGATGAGTTGGTACGTCATTAGGCCGCTGGAAGTCTCGCGTCACAAGCTGGAGTCCATGGCCAACCATGGCCATGAGGCCCCGTGTAAATAATCCGGGATTGTGTTGACAATAGGCTACTTGTGTGATAGGATGTTGATTATGAGTATCGCCGATCAGTTAAAAATGTTCATCCGGCAAAGCGGCAAAAACAACAACCGTATTGCGGTGGCCACTGGAATAAGTCGCAGTGCGATTGGACGTTTTCTATCCGGAGAGCGTGGGCTTGACCTTGTAAGCATTGAGAAACTGGCAGCATATTTCAATCTTGAATTGCGGCAAACCAAACCGCTGACCAAGAAAAGTAAAGGAGCGTAATTATGCGAATCTATCGCCCAACACGCCGTAATGCCGATGGCACCGAAACGCCGTACCAAAAGTTTTACTGCGAACTCCGCACCAGCGACCAGCGCATCCTGCGATTGCCGGCCTTTTCCGACCGGCGGTTGACCGAGAGCCTTGGCCGCAACGTGCAGCGCCTGATTGACTGCCGGGCTTCCGGCGAAACGCTGCCGCAGGATACTTCCCGCTGGATTGAAACATTGCCGCACCAGACAACCGAAGTTTTGGCCCGCTGGAACTTATTGCAGGGTAGCACGCTGGCCGCCGGTAAGGCCTTGGCCGAGCACCTGTCCGACTGGAAAAGCGCCATGCTGGCAAGGGGCTTGACCGAAAAGCACGTTGGCATGATGTATCGTGATGCAACGCGGGTATTCGCCGCCGGCAACGCCAAGTTTATTGCCGACATTCGACCCGGCAACGTGCAAGCCGCGATTGCCGCCGGGCTTTCGCTGCAAACCTGTAACCACCTGACCAAGGCCGTTAAGGCGTTCACACGCTGGGCCTGCCGCGATGGCCGCATACAATCTGATCCGCTGGCACACCTGACCAAGTTTAACGTCCGCACTGACCGACGCCATGACCGCCGAGCCTTGAGCGATGCCGAGGTCAACGCGATGATTGCCGCGGCTGAATCCGGGCCGATGATACTGGGCATTGCCGGGCCTGACCGAGCCATGGCCTACCGCGTGGCCGTCGGCACGGGCTTTCGCCGCGCCGAGATTGAAAGCCTGACGCCGGAGAGTTTTAACCTTGACGGCCAACCGCCGACAATCACGGTTAAGGCCGGATTCAGCAAGCACCGCCGGGAAGATATTCAACCGATACGCCAAGACCTTGCGGATACGCTGCGGACGTTCATTGCGGGCAGGGCCGCCGGTACGCCGGTATTCGCCATGCCGGAAAAAACCTGCAAGGTGATGCAAGCCGACCTTGCCAGCGCCCGGGCCAAGTATATCGCCGACGCGGCCACCGATGCGGAGCGTGCCGACCGGGAACAATCGGGCTTTTGCCTGTACGCCGATGCCGCTGGCCGATACGCCGATTTTCACGCCTTGCGGCACACGTACATTACCCGGCTGGTGAAAAGCAATGCGAGCGTCAAGGTTTGCCAAGAGCTTGCGCGGCATAGTGATCCAAAGCTGACCTTTGCGGTTTACTCGCACGTTGGCATGGCCGATACAGGCCGGGCGCTGGACAACCTGCCGGGCTTGGACAATCCACAAGCCGAAAAGCAAACCGCGATGGCGTTGAAAACCGGCACCGACAACCTGCCGGTAAATGCCGTGGCGTTGCCCGGCCAAGCGGACACAAATCGTATGGCGCGCCGTGGGGCGCTTTTGTGTGATAAACAGTGGCGCACGGTAGCGCCTAATGGCGCGAACGCCGAAAATGGGACAAGTGAAGCAAAGCCGCTATCCATGCAGGAAAGCTGCGATAATCAAGGGGAAAATGAAACTGCGCTCGCCGGGACTCGAACCCGGAACATTCCGCTTAGAAGGCGGATGCTCTATCCAATTGAGCTACGAGCGCGTGCGCCATAGTGTATCGCGCCGGGGCGGGATAGGGGAAATGGTCTTTCCCGCGACGGCGTAGCGCTGCGTAATCGCGGACGGCGGCGGGCACTGGGGTCACAAAAGTTTGTCAAATTTCCAGTAGCAATCTTGTGGGGTCTTCCATGGATTCTTTTATGTGCACCAGAAAACTCACCGCCTGCTGGCCGTCAATGATGCGATGATCGTAGGAAAGTGCCGCATACATCATGGGGCGGATGACAATTTGATCATTCACCACGACGGCGCGTTTTTCTATTTTATGCAGACCCAGAATAGCGCTCTGCGGCGGATTCAAAATCGGCGTGGACAACAGCGACCCGAATACGCCGCCGTTGGTGATGGTAAACGTGCCGCCGCCCAGTTCATCCAGCGTAATTTTGCCTTCGCGGGCGCGTTGCGCCAGGCGTTTAATTTCCGCTTCAATCTGGGCCATGGAAAGTTTATTGGCATAACGCACCACCGGCACCACCAGGCCTTTTTCCGTGGCCACCGCCACGCCCAGATGGACATTGTTTTTATAAATAACAATCCGATTTTGCAGTTGGGCATTGACAATGGGGACAGCCTTGGCGGCGGCACATGCGGCCCGGGCGAAAAAGGAGAGGAAGCCCAGACCCACACTATGCGTTTTTTCAAATTTCTCTTTGTATTTCTCACGCAGGGCCATCACCGCGGACATATCAATTTCATTAAAGGTTGTCAGGATGGCCGCGTTGTGCTGCGCTTCCACGAGACGGCGGGCGATGGTTTCACGCAATTTTGACATTTCCACGCGGGTTTCTTCGGGGCCGTCGCCCTGGATGGCCGAGGCCGCGACCGGTGGCTTAACCGGGGTTGGCCGCGCGGCGGCGACCGGTGCCGCCGTGACCGCCGGCGTCGGCGCACTACTGCGTGTCTCCAGATACTGCACCACATCCCCCTTGGTGATGCGGTGGCCCGGTCCCGTAGGCGAAACCGCCGCCGGGTCAATATTGTTTTCTTTTACCATGCGTTCCACCGATGGGGAAAGCGTCTTATGTGCGGCCCGGTCACCGCCGGTGGGTTTTGTTGCAGCGGTCGCAGGAGCGGCCGTTGGTGTTTTAGCGGCGGCCTTGGCACCTGGTTCAAGGCGGGCGACAACGTCACCGACATTAACTGTCTGGCCGGCGGTTTTGACGATACGCAGCACTCCCTGCGTACCGGCGGGCAATTCAACGGTGGCCTTATCCGTTTCCAGCTCGGCCACTACGTCATCGGCGAGGACGAAATCGCCATCGGCTTTTACCCAACTGGCAATGCGGGCCTCGGTAACAGATTCCCCCAGGCCGGGAACGAACAAATCTACAAGTGTGTTACTCATAATATGTGGATTCTTTCATGATACTTGTGACATAGCCTCGCGGCATATTTCTCAATCGCCCCTATCTTATAACGCGCCGGTGCGCAACGGAAAAGTCTCCCCGGAGCATCGGATGATAACGGGCGTGGCGATATTTCCGCGTTATCGCCCGGTGCTCTATGACGCGTTGCGGCTCCGATGCCGCTCTACGCTTACTTGGCAATCGGAGCGCCTTCACGAACTTCCACTTCGCTGGGGCGCGATTGGCCGGCCGGGGCGTGTTCTTTGCCCATTACATCCGCAACGGACAAATTCAGCGCTCGGGCCAATATTTCCGCCTGTTCGTGCACATGACGTTCATGCGAACCGGCGGCCGGTGAACTCGATGGCTTGCGCCCGATGTACATCAATTTTTGCATGCCCGGCCAATGATAATGCAATTTCGCCCCGATAAATGGATACACGCCATTGTTGCGCGGTTCTTCCTGAACCCATACCATTTCCACGCCTTTCGGATACGTGCGGGCGATTTCGGTAAGCCGATCCGCGTAGAAAGGATAAATCTGTTCCAGGCGAAGAATGGCGATATCAGTAATATGATTTTTTTCGCGCTCCGCCAGAAGTTCATAATAAATTTTTCCGCTGCAAACCAGCACACGCCGCACGCGTGAACGGTCGAGCTTGGAGGTCTCGTCGATGATTTCCTCAAATTGACCGCCGCTGAATTCCTCCAGCCGCGAGACCGCCATTTTATTTCTAAGCAGACTCTTGGGTGCCATGATAATCAGCGGCTTGCGGAAGCTGCGGTGCATCTGCCGGCGCAGCAGATGGAAATATTGCGCCGGCGTTGTGGGATTGCACACCTGGATATTATCTTCCGCGGCCAACTGCAGGAATCGTTCCAGCCGGGCGTGGGAATGTTCAGGCCCCTGTCCCTCATAACCGTGCGGCAAGAGCATGACCATCCCGTTATATTTACCCCACTTTGTCTCAGCACTTACCAGAAACTGGTCAATGATCGGCTGCGCCATATTGATAAAATCACCGAATTGCGCTTCCCACATGACCAGCGCGTGCGGATCAGCGGATGAAAATCCATATTCAAAGCCCACAACAGCTAATTCGGAAAGCATGGTGTTGATAATGGTAAAGCGAGCCTTGGCTTCGCTGAATGCCGCCAGAGGATTGTAAGGATTGCCGGTTTCCGAATCAAAAATAACGGCGTTGCGATGGCTGAAGGTTCCGCGGCACACATCCTGCCCGGTCAGGCGAACCCAAGTGCCTTCATTCAGCAGCGAGCCGATGGCCAGCATTTCCCCGTTGCCCCAGTCGATACCTTCACCCTTCCGCACGGCATCCAGCCGCTGCTTGTACATTTGTGCCACTTTCGGATGGGCTGAAAACGTATCGGGGAACTTACAGACTTTTTCAGCGATGCTCAGGAGTTCCTGGGAACTTACGGATGTATCCACACGCCAATCGCGAATATCGCGCGGGACTTTCAGCAGATCTTTCCATGGGCCGTGCACGGGTGGCGCGGCTTCCGTGGGCTTGAAGGTTTGGGCGTATTCATGCGCCTTATCCAGCCGATCATGAATCTCTTGTGCTATGTCATCAAGCTGTGCCTGGGTCATGTGCCCGGAATCGAGAAGACGTTTGGCATAAAGTTGCCGGGTGGTGGGATGTTTGGAAATTTCACGATACATCACAGGTTGCGTTACGCTGGGATCATCCAATTCATTATGCCCTCGCCGGCGATAACAGACCAGATCAATGATCACATCCGCTTTGAACCGCTGACGAAAGGCAATCGCCAGACGGGCGGCCTGCACCACCGCCTCCGGATCATCGCCATTGACATGAAACACCGGGGACTGAATAGCCTTCGCCACATCCGTGGGATAACGGGTAAAGCGGCCATCATTGGGATTGGTCGTAAAGCCAATCTGATTATTCACAATAATATGAACGGTACCGCCCGTGCGATACGCTTCGAGTTCTGAAAGATATAACGTTTCGGCCACAATGCCCTGCCCGGTAAACGCGGCGTCGCCGTGCATCAGCACGGGCATGACACGTTGGCGTGTTACATCGCCCTTGCGGTTTTGCTTGGCGCGGACAATACCTTCCACCACGGGGTCAACAATTTCCAAATGACTCGGATTGGCTGAAAGCGATAAGTGCACGGACCTGCCGGAGCGCGTGGTGGAATCATGCGCATAGCCCAAGTGATACTTCACATCGCCATCCCCCATGGATTTCTGCGGGCGATCCAACACTTCCGCCATAATCATTTCGTAGGGCTTGTGCATGGTATGGGCCAGCACATTGAGCCGGCCGCGGTGCGGCATGCCCATGACAATTTCATCCACACCATTTTCAGCCGCTTTTTCCACCACTTCATCCAAGAGATTTATCAAGGATTCCGCGCCTTCAATACTGAATCGTTTGGTGGTGGGATGGCGGCGCTGCAGGAATAATTCAAAATCCTCCGATGCCGCCAGACGCGACATCATAAAGGCGCGATCCGCATCGGAAAGCTGCGGTTTGTTGAGTGTCGGCTCCATGCTATCCTGCAGGAATTGCCGCTGCTCCGGATCACGTATGTCCATATATTCCACAGCGAGGGTGCCGCAATAGGTGGTACGTAACATGGAGATCAGTTGCCGCAATGGCACGCGCCCGCCGCCGCCAAAACTTCCCGCATTTACGGTTCGATCCAAATCCGCTTCGCTTAAGCCAAACTCATTGAGACTCAATAAGGGATGGTCTGTGGCGTTATGCCCCAGGGGATCTAAATCGGCAATCAAATGGCCCAGTTCCCGATAGCTATGCACCAGGTCAGAGATCTGCAAATCCGGCGCTGCGTCTGCGGTGGGGGTGGCCGCCACCGCGCTGCCGACTTGCGCGCTGGTCGTATCGGCCGCCAGATCAAAGCCCCGGAAAAACCACTGCCATTGCGGATCAACCGCTTCCGGCTTGAGTTTCCATTGTTCATAAAGATTTTGCAAAAATTCGGGACTCAATCCCTCCAGCGATTGCTGAGAACCGCTACCGTCAACATCCGAGGTAACCACGTTTTTTCTCCGAAAATCAGGGCGTTTTTATCGCCCGCACATCCTCTGTTCTACATAATTCAGCCTGGAGAGGCAAATGTCCAAGGGGAATTCCAACACAATCCATCGTGAACGCGAATCTTAATTTATCCGCAAATTGACCCTTGGTATTAATCCACCGGGATGCCATCCCGGTGCTCCATGGCGCGATGCGCTCGCCAAAACTTATCGGCAAAGAGCGCTGCGTCTAACCCCATACGTATCGGCATAATATAAGGTTTTGCATTATCGGAAGTGGTGGGGCATAACGCTTTGCCGCAGCCCATAATTTTTCTTTTCAAAATATTCCTGAAGTTTTTCCTTGACGCCGCCGATAACTGGTGATAGGATGATTTGTGGTGTGAAGCAGGAGCGATTGTTTCGTATACCGTCATCATCATTGGCTCCGGTATTCCGGTGCCTGCGGCTTATAAGCCGTGATTTTTTCCTTTATTCCGCTCCTACGCAACCCACTATCATGTTTGCCTGATCCGTCGTCGGCAGTGCCGGAACCCTTGACACGGGTCTCAAAATATCATGGTTTTTGGTTCCGGTGGTATGGTTGCGCCCCGCAGAACGGGCGGATTTCTTTTAACAAGGGATTGTGTGTCCAGCTCTGAAGTTAAGAGCTAGACAGCTTTTGAGGTGGCTTATATTCGGACTGTGCAGTCCGGAGCCACCACGCGCAGGTTCATCCGAATCGGCAAGGCTGCGGGAGCGTTTCCCGTGGCTGGAATAAGCCGATGCCTTCCTTGGCTCCCGCGCGGTTTTCAGTTCCCATAATAATCCGGCTTTGTGCTTTTCAGGCAAGCTTGGTGCGCTATGGGTCGCAGGATACACAATTACGTGTTTCTCTCTTTTTCGGAGGCTTCCATTATGCGAAGTTACATCGTCAAAAAACGAGGGTTTACCCTCATTGAGCTGCTCGTGGTGATCTCGATCATCGCGCTGCTCATTGCCATTCTGTTACCCAGCTTGGCTCGTGCCAAGGA
>JAKATV010000468.1 GCA_021818565.1 Planctomycetota bacterium | reverse complement strand
AGGTGGATGCAGAAAACCCCGATAAATGAACTGTTTTCGTCGCAAGGGATGCGCAAATCCACTACGCATGATCGTAACCAGTTACTATTACTGGACTTATGACCGGACAGTAGTGATTTTGGACAATAAATTATGCTATCCCGGCGGCCTTACGGTGCGAACAAAAAGTGATTCGCCGCAGGTGGGGAAAAATAAATAAAAAAAGGCCGGAGATGTGCCAACACCCCCGGCCTGTGTTTCGGTGAAGAAAGGGATCGTTGCCCTTATTTTCAATAATTGCGACCGAACTGCTTTTTCTCAAATTCCTTCTGGATGATGATCCGTGGGCGAACTAGAATCAACAGCACCAGATTGTCTTTGGTGGTCGAACTGTTGGTGAACAGACGATTAATAATCGGAATCTGCGAAAGCACCGGCACGCCGGCCTCAATGGTGGTTTCACCGGCCAGGCGTTCACCACCCAACAGTAATGTTCCGCCGTCCGGAACTGACACAGTTGTGGAAACCTCTGTGATCTGGGTCTGCGGCAACTGTACGAAGCCGGGCAGTGCGGTGGAGGCACCAGCGGTGGCGGTGTTCTGCCCATTGATATTGAAGGTTTGGAGGCTTAACAACTGAGAAAGTGAGGGCTGGATGGTCATAATAACGTAACGATCATCCGAAGAAACGGTTGCCTGCACAGAAAGGCTTAGACCCGTAGTCAGCGGTAACACATCCAAATTAGTTGCCACACCACCCACGCCACCCACCAATCCGCCTGTACCAGCGGTTTGAGTAAAGCTTTGGACGTAGTTTTGCACGTCTTCCACTACCATCGTCGCTCGCTGACCATTAAACAGAGTAATGCGGGGGGCTTCCAGCAGGGTGTTGCGCTTGTTAATTTCCGTGGCGCTTAACAACAGATTCAACTGATAATTGGAAAGAATACCACCGGCTAAGCTTAGCGATGGCGTGGAATAAGTTCCACCAATGGAGTTTGTTACACCGGTTGTCTGGGGCGTGGCATACGTGGAGCTATTGTTTGTGATACTTACCGGTCCGGAAATGCTGGGGGTGCTGGTACCGGCACCGGCGACCTGGCCAACATCAGAGCCGAACATATTGCCAAAACCCAAACTCCAAGAGAAACCGAAATCATTCAAGAAGCCCGTGGTTACGTATAGGAACCGGGCATCAATGGAAATTTCCACCGACCGGGTTTCACGCAATTGTTTTAGCAAGCCCGAAACTTTTTCGAGATTGCCGGGAGTTTGTGTGATAACAAGCTGCCCGTTAATTTCGCGAACGGATCCAACGGTGCCGCCATTGTCAATCCACGAATTTCGGGCCACGGTATTTTCGATAAGCTGGGTAATCTCGGTGACCATTTGGGCCCGTGTCTTTCCGGCTTGTTGTTGGCCGCCCATGCCGCCGCCGCTGCCCGAGAAGAGATCGGAACTGCCCGAACCGCCGCCACCGCCGGAGCTTCCGCTGCTGACCTGCACGCCGCTGGTGCTGCTTTGATTTTGCAGATTAAAGGTCGGTGCGGTGAAATTGGGAGCCTGAACCAGCAGGTCCTGAATATCAAACACACGTGTTGTTTTCTGCTGGGCCAATTGGTCATTGGTGGAAATAGTCAATACGCCGCCGCTGATACTGTACCCCAACTGCGTTCCACCGCTTCCCTGCGCCTGTTGCAGGACCAGTGAAAGCACTTTCTTAAATGGTACGCCGCGTAAGGTTAAACTGATAGGTGTGTTTTTCTGCACACCGGCATTGCTTAGCGCGTTCCAGTTGACAACAATGTTGGCACCAGTCTGCTGCCGCAGCAGTCGGACCACATCAGAGAATGGCTGCTGATTGACAACAATCTTCGAAACATTACGCGCCAAAGCCAGACGAGCTTCTTTATCCGCGGGAGATTCGGAGTTGTGCTGTTCCGCTTCCCGCATCCGGCTAAGTTCCGGCCAGTCTTGCGGGTAAATTTCCAGATTGGGATAGGGAATCATATATTCCTGCCCCTTGACTTCCTGAGCCTGCTCGGCTTCGGAGCGCAAATGGTGATAGTGATTCCACGCATTGTATTGAATTTGATCAGAGACCATTTCCTGCATAAACAATGCGGTATTGTTCTGCGGGTCAATGGCAATAACCTGATTTAAGGTATCCAGCGCCTGCTGATACTGCATTTGTTTGAAGTACTCGCGGGCCTGGCCCATCAGCTGGTTGATCTGCATCTGCCGGCGAACCGCCAACTGATGCTCAATTTGCATCTGGCTTTGTGTAACTTCCTTGGCACGATTCGCCTGGGCAATGGCCTGGGCCTGGGCTTCCTGCTGCTGGATCACCGCAAGCTGTTGATCAGCCCGGGCTTTCATTTCTTTGTAATCCCCGGCGGTCAGAATGCCGCGAGCGGCCTCGATCGTGGCCAAGCCATCATTAACATGATCGACAGCCTGCGGGTACTTGCCGGCCTGCATTTCCTTGGCGGAAAGTTGCAGGTCGTTATCAAAAAGTACATGGGCGCGTTGTGCCTGGATGGCCTGATCGTAAATTTGCTGGGAAAGCAAGCCTGGCGACTGCCCCAGGGCCAGTTTTTGGGCATTACGAAGGCCCATCGCGGCGGCCTCATTTTTCGGATCAAGCGCCAACGCATCATTATAAAGGGCAACTGCGTGCTGATAATCAGCATTGCGCAAATCGTCGTCGGCCCGCACTACCAGTGCCGCAGAGCGTTCGCGTTCAATTTCCGCCAGGGACGGTTTGGATATTTCCTGCGCCGAGGCGGATTGCATAGTTGTCGCAGGGGCTTTGGAGGTGACTGCGGGAGTCGCCTTGGGAGCAGTAGATTGCGACATGACCATGACCGGGGCGGGAGCCGGAGTAGCTACCGGTGCCGGTGTCTCTGTGGGTTGCACCTTGGCTGCTGATTGAACAGGTTGCGGCTGCTGAGCTTCCGTGGCGGCCTGTTGCGAAGCTTCAGTTTTGGCCCCAGTGGCGGCAGCCTGTTGTGCGGCCAGGGCGGCGGCAGCTTGCCGAGCTTGCTCCGCCTGCTGTTCCTGCGTCTGCTGCTGGGCCAGAAGTTGTTGTTGTGCAAGCTGCTGCTGTTGTGCAAGTTTGGCAGCGGCAAGTTTTTCCGCAGCGGCCCTCTGGGCCTGCATCTTTATTTCAGCCAACTTTTGCTGTTGAGCCATTTGTGCGGCGGCGGCCGCCTGTGCCTGCTGAGCTTTTTGCTCCTCGGCAAGTTTTTTAGCGGCAGCTTCCTGTTCCATTAATTTCTGCTGGGCCGCCTTTTGCTGTTGGACAAGTTTTTCAGCGGCAGCGGCTTGCGCGAGTTGCTGCTGATGTTGCTCCTGAGCAAGTTTCGCTGCGGCTGCCGCTTTCTCCGCCTGACGATTTTTCATCGCCAAGGCGGCCTGAGTGGCGGCGGCTCGCTGCGCCTCCTGTTGGTTTTGTTCCGCCAGCAACTTCTTTTCGGCTGCCGACGCCTGTGGGGCGGTCGTCTGTACGGCGACCGTTTTGGCCTGCTGGGCGGCTTCAAGCTGGCGTACTTGTTCAACACGGCGTTGCGCGATTAAATACTGATAATGCGGGATTAAATTGGCCTGATCACCGAGATCAACTCCGGAAACCTGGATTTTGTTAAGGTCCGCTTCCGCCTGATCAAAGTTCCCGGCCTGATAGGCGTGGGTAGCGTCTTGAAGCAGCGACTTCATTTGCGGGACCAATTGTTGTTGCTTGGCTTGGGTTAATGCCAGGTTGTCAGCCGCTTCACTTTTAAGCTCCGGTGAAACATCCGGGCTTTTAATGAGATAGTGAAAGAGCTTGGCAGCATGGGCGTAGTGGCCATCCTGCAGGGAAGCGGTGGCATTGTGGTACACCGTCAGGTCCATCGACATGCCGGCAATGCCCGCATCCGCCTTTTGCAACAGCGAAGCCAGGCGGGTTTGATCCGCGCCACTGAGCTTGGAGGGATCAATAGACAAGAGCACCTGCTTGGCAGTCTGATACTCGTGCTGACTGATCAGTTGCGTGCCGCGATCCAGAAGCGTCGTTGATGACGACGACTGGGCTTCCGCGCGGGCAATGGCAAAGGGCAGCAATGGAAGGCTCGCGCCGGCCAGTAAAGCTCCCGCGACGCCAATGGCAAGAATTTTTGATCGCTTCTGGGTATTCAAGGCTACTACTCCTACATCCGAACATTACTGTGGAACCGGCCCATAATCATGCGCCGGAACCGATCAGACTTCAAACTAAACAGCGTTCGGCATCAACCGCCCGCCAAGGTCTTGACCTCATAAAAACATCTACATGTTTTCCACACCCTCTTGTTTGCAAGGACTTATCCTGCAACAACCCGCCGATAAACCCCCGTATCCTAAAACCGATTTTGTCCGGTTGCAACCCCAATTCAATTTTTTCCTCCGTAAGCAACGCGCCGCCGAAGATAAAACCACCTCATGGATTATTGTTTTGCCCGGTTGCCGGCGGCGGAGCACCAATCTCGTTGCTCAAATTATTAAGCCTTTGCAACTGCGGATCGGTAGAATCCCATTGTGAATTTCGCAGGTGCAATTTATGATCCGGGCCGTCAAGAATCACATTCACGCTCTGGTCCGCCGGTTGCTCGACCGCATCAACCAGCACATACCCCGTGGCAAAGTTCACAAGTTTGGGGGCTAATGTACCATTGCTGGTAATGACCGAGATGGACTCTTTGTTGCCAATCGGCTCGCCTAACCGCACCGTCTGACTGCCGTCAAGCCACTGGCCGCGAACCCATTTGAACAGTTGGAAGGAAACAGATCCGCGTGATACCTGCGCGCTGGAAATAAAGAAATAGAGATCGCTGTTAACCCGCATCGATGCGCTGGGCAGGCTCCATGGCGATTTCAACCACTGCTGATGGCGCAGCGCGGGCTTGTCGAGGCGGTTGGGAAAATTAAATACCGGATTGTACATGACCACGCGAATTTCATAGCGATAGGTATCGCCGGGGGTTACATGCGTATCGTAAAATCGCACCGGCACATCCGTCATATCGGTCATGCTGGCCGGCCCGGTGGTAGGAGGTGAATTAGTGCCGTTGAATCCAGGCGGGGTAAAGCCACCGGGAAATCCATTGGGTATTGCCGGATAATTGCCGTTGGTTGTCGCAGACTGGCCGGGCATCACCAATGGCGGCAACTGAATCTGTTGAGATTGCTGCGCCTGGACCTGAAACGGCGACAACGCCGGCGTCGTGGGTTGTTTCTGCTGCTGCTGATGCACCTGGGGCGGGGGAGTAGGCAATCCACCCGGGGGGCCAAAACCGCCTGGAGGGCCGAACCCGCCCGGGGGGCCAAAACCACCCGGAGGGCCAAATCCGCCCGGCGGACCGATATTTGTTGGCATCATGGGGTGGGGGCGCTGTGAGTTGGGCGAGGGAGTAGTCGCGCGCCGCTGAACCTGTCGCGTGGCATAAAAAGGCGGATCTAAAATTTCAGAAACAATTCCGTCCAATTGTCCGAGCAATGTGGAACGCTGGCTGTAGCTCAAGGCACTAAAATTTAAGCTCGGCAAAGGATTCAGATTCAAACCCTTGATGTTTTTCCACGCAGACCAGCGGCCATCCGCCAAAAGCCGCTGGCGACGAACCTCCACCCGGTAAAAAGCCGTTATCTGATAGGGCAACGGCAATGCCGCCTGATTAGCGGTGAGTTTCTTATCCTTGGCGGTCAGGCTGGCCAACCACTTAGACATGGGGAAAGTCGTTTTAAGCGTTACCCAGAACATTCCTTTGGTGGGCAGATTACTGGTGCCATTGATATTACTGAAATTGTTCATGTAATTGGTTGGATTGGTGTTCCCCGGAAATCCGTTGTTGGCGGCCGAGTTCCCAGTCGTTCCCGATGTGGGAGGTAAATAGACGACCGCCTGAGATTGACTGGCTTTGGGCTTAGCTAAAGCCGGTGCAGCGGCTGCCATGAATATTAAACCTTGTGCATGGCGTCCGGCAGTCATTTGTAGCGCGGTATTGTATGGGGCAAATGGCACAGGAGACAACGCTACCAGCGACTGTGGAAGCGGACTGGATTGTTTAGCGACCAGATCTTTAACGTAATTCGGTAGATGACCGATATGAATCGTTCGATTTTGTTGCTGCTGGATTGCCAATTCAAGCGATCGCACTTGCGACGTGATCACTGAACCCACGTCAGCGGGTGCCACCATGGAACCAGACTGCACCGGCGATGAGACCTGATTGGGGTCATGCACAAAATTCTTGTAAACCAGCCAACCGGCAAAAAGCACGCCGATTCCTAGCACGAGCTTTTCCACATGGCGCTCTATGGGATTAATATTCTTCATGGTCGATCACCAAAATCCATTCTCAACTTATGGAAACTCAAGGTTGTGCGGCCGTCGTCTTCAGCAGGCTTAGCCGAGCGCGATACGCCGGTGGCATCAACGGTTCATTCCACGGCGTGCAGAATAACGCTTCCATCAAAATGTCCAACCGAACTGCGGGAACCTTTCCGTAGACGTAGCCATCGGTAATGGCACGAATCGGATCAACCGACGTCATGTTCATCTGCAAGACCGTATAACCGTTATTCTCGCGATAAATTTGATTGATAAATTGGTTGATTTTATTGGCCTGAACAACCACGCTTAGCGCCACGAGGGTGATCTGATGCTTGGCATTGCTGAAATGATTGGTCAATATTGCCCCCGTTGTCGCGCCGGAGGTCGCGCTAGCGCCCGCCGGTGTACCTGGAAGTCCGCCGGGGGGGCCAAAGCCCCCTGGCGGCCCAAAACCGCCGGGAGGACCAAAACCGCCCGGAGGACCAAAACCACCGGGGGGCATTCCGGGCATCTGGCCGCCGGTAAATCCGCCCGGAGCGCCGGTCGATTGCGCAGGAAGCGCTCCTAAGAATAGCCCACCGTCCGGGACCAATATCGCCCCATTACCCGATTGCTGCGATTGCGCCGTCTGTCCCCCTGTCAACGCTGCCGGCGCGTCGGTGCCGATGGTGATACGGATCAGGCGCTTCACCGGCGATAAACTGACATTCGGACTGCTCTGATTCATGGCAGCAATCGCATTGACAATATCATTTTGGATCCAGGAATCAACAAATGCTTCATAAATTTGCGACGAAGTCGGGAGATGGCGGCTTAGCACGAAATTGCGTTCCTGAAAGCTATCTCGACGAGCATAAACCTTGCATTTTGCGGCCGCTAGAAACACTTGGCGGCGAATAATTGCATTCTCAATTTTTTTCTGCTCGGATGTGCTGGCTGTGCCGCTGCTCTGAAAGCCTTGGGGCATCGCTTCCTGCATGCGTTTCAAACGGGCGTTTACCAGATCGCTTATACGTTCCGTGCTAGGCGGTCGGCCGGCGTCCAAGCGGGTCAGAAAGCAAAACTTGTTATGCTTATTGTTCGCAAACAGCCGCCGATATTCCCTTCGGAAGGCCCGTCGGGTCGTTAAAAAGTGGGGAGGATTCGGCAGCATCCCCGCCATCGGCATGCCTGCCAGCAGGGGAATTTCATGATGCCGCGGATCTTTGGCGATCTGCCCCTGAGCCGTAAATTCCACGCGTCCCCAAGCGTTAAGTGTAATATATTCCTGTTTAACGGACTTGGATTGTGACTCGATATACGTCTGAACTTTTAGCCGGGCCGCAATAATTGGGGGTGTTACCGGGGCATTATAGCGCTTATGACCGGGAATATGGATCGACGTCGTCCGCAAACTTTGTGCGACCTGCGCCTGTGATAATTCAGATGTCATTCTACTGCGCAGCTTTGCCCCCATGGAACTCAACGGGTAGAAAAGCACCACCACGGACGCCAGAATCACAATGCCGCATATAATCGGTATCAGATTGGCCTTAATAAATTTCATCCAAACCTCCAGCCAGTTGAATAAATCCCAATAGTTTGGTTTTCATCCAGCTCGCGTTATCGGCATACATCAGCAAGCCACCTGCAAAAACCCGCTCTCCAACGGAGCGGCACGCGCACTTATATACATACAACATTCAGTGTATGTACACGTTGACTATCATCTGAAACGCTGTGGCATCGCTCAGAGAAGCCTTGGTATTGGGGTCAATGGCCCCCGGAATACCGCCGGTGCTTTGGCTGTTAAAGCTAAAGCCGGCACCACCGCCAGGAGGCATTCCGCCGGGAGCAAAACCACCCGGCGGGCCAAAGCCACCCGGCGGCCCGAAACCGCCCGGAGGACCAAATCCCCCTGGCGGACCGAAGCCGCCCTGCGGCATTCCACCCGGAAAGGCCGGGATATTGTTTTGTGGGATCGTATTCTGGTTCTGGCCGTTTGCCGGCGCGGTGGTCGTAACTTTCGGCAAATAAGAGGGAAGAAAAACTCCAGAGAACGGCCCCAGTACCGACCCCCACGGAATAAATCCCAAGCCGCCTGAATTAGCTCCGCCCCCTCCACCGCCCAGCAAATCTCCGATCCGGGATGTGGCCAGAGACCCTTTGACAATCTTGATGGTAAATGGCTTTTTCGCCCCCGGACCGCCCAGCTTTTGCAGCCGATCTTGAAATTCCTGCAAAATTCTTCCCCAGTCACTGTATGGCGTATAACCGCTGATTACCAATTGGAATCCACCACCCGATGGCGCTGCGGCGGCGGCTCCGGCGGCCGTGCCAGTTGGTGTCGGCGTTGGAGTCAGCGCGACAGGCTGGTTATTATTTCCCGATGCAAGTTGATTCGATAACACTGTTTCATAGGTGGAATTTACGGATTGCAGCACAATTTTCCAGGAATTCGGATTTTTTATGCTGGCGGGCTTTTTGGTCATTGCCTGCGGTAATGATTGATACAATGTTTGAATAATTTGCGGCCAAATTTCCCGCTTCTTACCTAAGTCCAGATAGTAATTAATTTTGGCCACGTTGGCCTGGTACGTATTGCTGATAGAGGTATAGTGAGTGCGCAGAGACGATTCAGAAAGAATTTGCGTCTTGGCCTGCTGCACTTCCGGCGTGTTAACGCTGGCGTCAAACGCCGAAGCATCCATCGAATAGCGCGCTGCCGAAGCCGCAGCTCCCAGAACAAACAAGGCCGCAGTTGCCGCAAACCATGGATATTTCTTCCGCCAGATCATCTGCCGGGCAATTTCCACGGGCAGGAGATTGGTGTTGATCGTCGCCAGACCGACGCCTTGCAGCGCCAGCCCATACGCCGCAGTCATACCCAGTGCCTGATCACTAAGGCCCGCAGCCATCTTGGCGTCTTCAACTTCAATTTTGGTAAAGCCGTCAAGCCGGGCCACTTCCATGCCCAGATACTGCTGAAGATATTTCTGTAAGTTAGAAAGGCGGAAGGGATTGCCCATGCCGATAATTTGCTCCACGCGGCTTTCGCGATGGGAGCTGTTGTAATATCCGATGGACCGCTGAATTTCCGCGACAACATCCGCGAAGGTCGGCCGCATCGCTTGAAAAATCTGCCGGGCATATTTACTGGTGGCGGCCGTCTTTTTAAGTGATTCCGCCTTTTTGAACGCGAAGCGGAAACTTTTCGCCAAGGATTCAGTAAAACTGTTACCGCCCAGATTAATGTTTCGCAGCCATAATCTTCCCTGATCCACCACAATCATATCTGTATGGTCAGCTCCGATGTCCAGGAAGATTGTCCCCTTATCCAATCCTTTGCCTTCATGCACTACGGCGTTGTAAACCGCCAGTGGCGCTAATTGCAGACCATGAACGGTAATACCCAGGGACTGAAAATCGGCGAGTATCGCCCCCACCAGATCCGTTTTTATGGCGAATATTCCGATTTCAACATCCGGACTGTCCGGATTTCGGAAGCTATGATAATCCCAATTAACCTGATCTAACGGGAAGGGAATCTGCTGAATCGCTTCAAACCGCACAATTTCCGGAATTTTACGCGGTTCCACCGGCGGCAACTTCACGAATCGTGAAAAACTCGTCGCGCCCGGCGCGCCAATATAAACCTGTTCACCATGCAATGAATACCGTTCAAGAAATCGCGCCAGGCTCTCGCGGACGATCTCCCGCCGATCCACATCCGGCTCGCTTAGAAAATGCCCATGCTCAATAACTTCCATGGCCTCAAGAAATACCTTGTCGCCATCGCGGCGGAGCTTAATAGCTTTAACCGCCGTCGTTCCGACATCGATACCCCATGCTGACTGTGAACTGGCCATGAAGACCTCCGGCAAGCTCCGATGCAACCCCCGGGCGTCGCGTGTTGGATCCGACTAGATCCGACACACCCTTTTGGAATATCTTACGCCGAGCACCAGCTCAACGAAAGTCTACTCCGCCTCGTCGCCCGGTTGAGAATCAGGGATCGCCACCCCCGAACAAAAAATTTAACCCGCTACTTCGCCAGGACTTCGGTCATAGGCACCGCGCAGGCTCGCATCAGTGTCCTTAATAAAACCCAGATCACATGATTCGTCAAGCAAAAAGAATCAATTTTTTTCTTTTCCGCCCGCCTTCTTGCGGAATTTACGGCGATGATATTGCTCCCAAACCCCTTTAGATCATGCCATGCCAGCCTATAAGAGTCACAATTTTACTTATCTTTGCTGAAAATTCTGCTACAATAAAAAACTATGAAATTATATTGTCCGCAATTACTGATGCTTACCGTTCTCGCGGCAACTCTGGCCGGATGCCATTCCTCAATTGTGCCGTTAAAGCCTTCGGCCTTAGGCCCGCCATGGGCGCTAAGCCGTCCTTTGCAAACCGCAGATCGAGCATCTAAACCCCACACCTCGCCAGCGCGGGCTGGGCGTCACAATCGATCCCAGTCCGCCGTGGCCGATAACGGGAATTGGTTTATCAATGCCCGCAATGGCACAACCCGAAAAATTGCTATCGCCCGTTACAAAAATATCTGGCGACAAACGCTACACGTTCTGATCCGCATGGGCTATACCATTCAATGGGCCAGCTACCGTTTGGGCGTTATTACCACCCGCTACAGAACCGGCCCGGAAATTCTGCAATGGTGGCGGCCCGACGCAACAACTTTTCCGGAACTTATGGAAGGCACAATTAACACCTTTCGCCGAACCCTACGCATTGTTATCCGCCGATCCGCCAAGCCGCACACGTTTTCCATAACCGTTGAGGCGCTGGTAGAGCGCCAGGAAAACCCACAGGGGTCGGTGGGAAATGTTGCCTTTTTTGGAGCCTCGGCGTTCGGTAATAATCCGCTGCCCCTGAATTCCCATCAGGCACCGCCTTCAGCCGGAGGCCCGTATTGGATGCGGGTGGGCCACGATCCGGCATTGGAAAAGAAAATCCTTCATCGCTTATTCGCCAAATTCTGAATTCACGGTGCCCGGTGGACAACAGCGCATATGGAGGCATAGCATTCTGCGTCGGGATTTTTGGGAAGAAAAGGTGGTGTTGAGAACCGCAGACAGGCAAGGAGTGTTTCACATGACAACCCAAAATGTGCTGTCCATGTTTAATGACGTCGGGCGTTTGTTGCGATTCCTTGGCAAGAAGATGCTTTGGATTGTTCTGGGATGGATTATTGTATATTTTTTATCCCAACTGTTTTCCGAAGGGTCCTGGATGCTGGTAGAACCGGTTATCGGTGCGGTCGCCGGTGCGGTGGCAGGTTGGGAAATTGCGGATAACGCGGTGTCAGAAGCGGGTTTCACGGGGATCGTACTGTGGGTCTTATTGGTGCTGTCTTGTTGGGTTCCTATTTGGGGAACACAGGGCGTCATGCAATGGATCATGACGGCGGCCCTGGGATGGAAAATGACCTTTGGCCAATGGATGCTGCTAACCATGGCCACAATTTTCAGCCTCATTGCATCCATCTGGCGAGCTTTGGCGGATGATTGAAGTCACGGTGTTGAAGTCACGGTGGCGAACGCTACAATTTTTCCATACGATGACACTTATAGAGCCGTAAGCAGACCATTGGTTAATGGAGCCGGACTTAAAAAAGTTGAAAAAATTTCTGGTCGCTTTGAACGTTGGCCCGGAGTTGTTATACTTCAACAATGGCTAACGCTGCCGTGATGGCTATTGCCCATCGGGGAGCATCCGCTGAAGCCCCAGAAAACACCGTGGCCGCTTTCGACGAGGCAATTCGACTCGGCGCTCGAGCTGTGGAGATGGATGTGCGTCTTTGTAAAGACGGCATTCCCGTTATTCTGCATGATCCGACGGTGGATAGGACCACCAACGGTACCGGGGCAGTGGCTGATCTCACGAGACTCGATTTACTGAGATTCGATGCCGGGTCTTGGAAACACCCGCGTTTTGCCGGCACACGCATTCCGCTTTTAACCGAAGCGTTGCAGGCTGTCAGTGATGACGCGATCGCGGTTTTGGAGCTTAAAGAGGCGATCGACCCGAAGATGCTGCGGCGAATCTTGGATGAATTCGCCCCGCGCGACCGGTGGATCATGCTGAGCTTTGAGTA
>JAKATV010000345.1 GCA_021818565.1 Planctomycetota bacterium | reverse complement strand
TAAGCAAAATCACCGCCGGGATGGCACCGCCGATTAGCGCGGCCCGGTCGCGTTCAACCCCGCCCACAATTTCTCACTCAACGCCCTTGGCTGCCACGCATACCCGTGTAGCCGCCGCGCTGTGATGCAAGCAATTCCGACCCATCGGCGGAGCGAACGTGCGCTGCAACTCCCTTGGCCACGCTTCCGGTTGTGATACAATCATTAGTTAGAAAGGAATTCGTTCAATGCAATTAGCTTCACGTCTGGATCAAATCGCCGAATCTATTACCCTTGCCGTCACCGCCCGTGCCAATGCCCTGAAAAAACAGGGGGTGGACGTGGTAAGTTTTGGGGCCGGCGAGCCGGATTTTGATACCCCCGCGGCCATCAAGGAAGCCGCCATCACCGCCTTGCGGGCCGGCAGAACAAAATATGAACCCACCGCCGGCACTCCCGAAGCGCGCAAGGCCATTGCCGACAAACTTGCGCGCCACAACAAACTCCCATATCCGCCGGAACAGATCATGGTCTCAGTCGGGGGGAAGCATTCGCTTTACGTGGCGTTCATGGCCGTTTTAAATCCCGGTGATGAAGTGTTGATCCCGGCTCCGTACTGGGTCAGCTACCCGGAAATGGTAAAACTCGCCGGCGGCGTACCTGTGATTATTCAGGGTGACCCCGCATGCGAATTTAAAATTACGCCCGCGCAACTCGCCGCCGCCATTACCCCGCGCACCAGAATGTTCATCATAAATTCCCCCAGCAATCCCGGTGGTCACACGTACCACCCCGCGGAACTGGCTGCGTTGGCGGAAGTTATCAAGCCGCACAGCAATATCTGGGTATGCAGCGATGAAATTTATGAACGCCTGTTGTTTGGCGATCAGAAAACCTGCTCCTGGGCCGCCATTGATTGGAACACCTGGAAAGACCGCACCATTACCTGCAACTGCTTAAGCAAAACCTACGCCATGACTGGCTGGCGCATCGGCTATACCGCCGGCCCGAAGTCACTTATTGACGCCATGAATAAACTCCAAAGCCAGATGACCAGCAACATCACCAGCTTCTGTATGCCGGCCATTGTGGAAGCGTTAAGCAACCCGGCCATGGAAGACGAAGTAGAAAAAATGCGCCAGGCCTTTGAAAAACGCGGCGCGCATATCTGGCGGCGGCTTAATGCGCTGCCGGGCTTCAAATGCGTGCGGCCCACCGGCGCATTTTACGCCTTCCCCAGCATCGCCGGCGCTTTAGGCAAGCCGCTGGGCAAAACCGCCGCCAAACCCCGTGACGCCATTGAATTTTGTCGCATTGTGCTGGATGAAGCTCATGTCGCCCTGGTACCCGGCAATGACTTCGGCTTCCCCGACCACGTGCGCTTAAGTTTCGCCACCAGCCTGGAACAAATCGACAAAGGCGTGGATCGGCTGGAGAAAATTTTGGCCTCGTAACGCCGTGGTGCGGCCAGTCATAAAGTGTGGCCCGGGGCCGATGGGCACAGGGAACGGTGACACCCTTCATTGTTGCCGGCGGGATTGCCAGAACATGTGCAGCCAAACGTGCCGCGGCATGGTAATAGCAGGGGCATTCCGGACAGTCACTGGATTTTGTGGCCTGTTACCTAAATTCTTTGCGAGAAGGATACTATCGCGGGGCCGACTAAATCCGGCCTTTCCAGGACGGCCAAGTGCCCGGCCGCCAGAATTACGACCAGTTCGGCGGTGGGTGCCGCGGTACATTTTTCAGCCATTGTCCGCATGATGGCAGGAGGGGTAATGGAATCATCTTTCCCGGCAATAAAAAGCAGGGGCATGGTCAATTGCGGCAGCAAAGCGCTTTGGTCCCGGCGCTGTGCCATAGCATATTGCAGCCCCATAATGCCGTAGGCGCTTTGTCGAGTAATGACAGCCGCTACCTGGCCCTGTAGTTGCTGTGAAGCCCGCGGAGAAAGCAATTTTTCGGGCATCGTTTTGCTCAACGGAATAATGCCCATTTTTTTAACATCTTCTATGACCGTCATGCGGGAGGCCGCTTTCTCTGGTGAGTCCGCGGAGGCTTGGGTGTCACAAAATATTGCCCCTTGCACGCATTGCGGATGCCGCCGGAGCAACTCCAGGAGAATATATCCGCCGATAGAACAACCGGCGACGATTGCCTGTCCGCCGGTCTGCTGCATGATGACGGAATAAATATGATCCGCGAGCGCTTCTATGGAATAGTTTTCAACGTTCCACGCGTGGCTATTTCCAAATCCCGGCAGATCGGGCGTCAAGACGGTATGGCCCGCATCCCGCAGCAACGACGCCACTGGGTCCCACATGGTGCAATCCATAGGAAATGCGTGAATAAGAAGAATAACTTTCGCCATACCTGATATCTTAGCCTGCTGGGGTTATTACTCCACACCGCCCACCGGCCGGCGCTGCGGCGGCAAGCCGTTGGTTGCTGTCTACCTATTTTTTCCGGTCAATGACGGTGTCGGCCAAGGCTTGCCGCGCTTCGATTCGTTTAAGGTGCCGGCGCACCAGCGTTGTGTCAATCAGGCCGCCGACGGTACTGGCACAGATGTACAGGTTCAGTCCGGAGGGGGCGTTGTATAAAAACAGCGGGAAAAGGATAACCATAAACTGGGATATTTTTTGCGTCTGCGCCTGCTGCGGATCCGTTGGCGTGGGAGCCAATCTCATTTGAAAGCGCATCTGGAAGAAAAACACAATGCCTAAAAGCACCGGCAGGAGGTTAATGGAAATAAAATCCTGCCCGTGATAGGTATATCCCAGAAACCAGATGGAAAAGGGTGTATGAAATGTGGCCAGCGTATCGGGGTTGGCCAGATTGGTAATCCATCCCGGGATAAATCCCGCCTGCCGCAGGTCAATGTCCACTGCCAGGCCCGAATACAGAGCAATCCATATCGGCATTTGCAGCAGCATGGGCAAACACCCCAGCACACTGGCGGCCGGATTGATGTTACGTTCCTTGTACATGGCCATGATTTCGGCCTGCTGGCGCTGTTTATCTTTGGCATATTTGGTGCGGATGCGATCCATCTCCGGCTGCACTTTGGCCATTTTGCGCTGCATGGTCGTCATATTGACCTGCCCCCAGCGCGTCAAAGGATGCAGCATGAGCCGCACCGCCAGCACCAGAATCATGATCGCAACGCCATAATTTCCCACGATGTAATGGTGGATCAGATCCAGAATTTTCAGAATAATCAGGGACAGCCAGGAAAAGGTGCAGAAAGCACAATAACTGCCCCGGCCGAAATCAATCACGGCCAGGTAATTGTATAGATGATATTCGTACGCCGTGGTGCCGGGTTTAGCTTTGGCTGAACCCATTAATAAAGATCGCTTCAGCGGCCCCATATACACCGCCAGCGGCATACCTGTGGTTTCGTGCGGTGCCAGAAGCAGATTTTTACTCTTCACGCGTACCGCCAGAACGCCTCGGGGGTTGGCCTGCGTTGCTTGAGGATCCACACGAGCCAGCGTGGCTGATTGCAGATAATTTACGGCGGGAATGCTGGCCCCATTATCCAAGGGGAGTGTTTTCACCGGCCCATACGGCATGGGCCGCATAATGCTGGTGAAAAAGCGATTGGACGAGGCGATCCACAGCAGGCGATTCTGCCCGGTGAAATTCCCCAGGGGTACTGGCTGCACGCCAGCCTCCAGCAGTGGCTGCACGCCCGGATGCGGAAAGCCTGAAGTATCCAGATATTTGCTGGCCGCCCGATAGCCCGTACACCAGAATGTCCGCAAATCCGCTTCCCGATCCAACTGCGGCAGATTCGTCGGCCCGAGCATGCGCACACGCACAGTTTCGGGTTTGTCCGTGAGATTTACTATTTCCTGGGTAATGGTAACCTGATAATCATCAGGGCTTAACTGGAAAATCTTTTTCAATAAAACCAAGGGCTTGTTGTGGCTGTCGTTTAGTTGCAGCTCCAGCACCGCCTTGCGGGCACCTGCCTGCACCGGCGACGCATAAGACCACGCCAGATTGCCCACATTGTACCGCACACCGTTGACCGTCACGGCCCGTGTGGAATAGGGCAGCGGCGAGCCTTTGCGGTGGGTCATCAGCACCAGCGGTTTGGGTGAATTGACCGATTCGCGGTATTGCAGGGCATTAAGTTCAACACGTTTGAGCCCGGCGGAAACATTATCTACCCACATGGCCAGAAGATACTTTTTCCCCTGCGCTTTGGCGCTGGAGCCTAAGCGCACAACCTGCGCCGGGATTGCCTTGACCGATTCAATTTGCGGCCCCTTGGAATTTGGCGCAACGGTCACAGGGGCCGGGGCGGCGTGTTTGCCAAAGAAATGCCCCATAATTAATTGCATGCCCAGGCCGGCAATCAGGGCGATCAGCACAAGCTGGATGATCTTTTTTATATCCATAATCTTTCCATTGCTCTAGGTGTGTCTGGTGCTACTCCCTCGTTACGCCGCCGGGGGCAGCCGGGGCCGCTATGCGCCCTCCAGCAGGCGCTGGCCCAGGAAATTGTCCAAGGCGTCAATTGATCGCACCTTGTCCACGGTAGTGTTAATGTCATACGCCAGGCGGATAAATTCCACATGACCCGGATGCAGAATCACAAAACTGGATCGCGGGTCATGATCGCGTGGCTGCCCGACGCTGCCGACATTAATAACCGCTTTTTCCTCGGTGATGTCATAACGATTATTCAGATCATCCGGCGAATAAAAATCGGGCTGGGCCACAAATACGCCGGGTACATGGGTGTGGCCGACGAAACACAGGTGGCTGACCCGCTCAAAAATCAGGGCAATTTTCTGCGAAGCGGAATAAATATCATCCGGGAAAATATATTCGTTAATGGGGCGTCGGGGCGATCCGTGCACCGCCATAAACCGTTCATGCATCATACGCGTCTGCATGCCGCCGAGATACCGCCACCGCCGATTGCGCCGCGTGCGGTCCGGGTCACTTTCAAACTGCTGGCGGGTCCAGTACGCCGCATTTTCGGCCGCGGTATTAAAATTAAACGGTTCATAGAAAATGGCAAAATCATGGTTGCCCATGATGGTGAATTCACAATTCTCAATGACCGTATCCAAGCATTCTAAAGGATTCGGGCCGTAGCCGATGACATCCCCGAGACAACAGATATTTTTAATGTTCCGCCGCCGAATTTCCTCCATGACCACGCTTAGCGCTTCAAGATTGCCGTGAATATCGGAAATAATAGCGATGGGCGGCTGCTGCGGGGTGGCATCATCCGATGCGGGCGCAGGCGTGATCTGGGTCTGATCACCATGCTCATGGGCTTGGCGCACTGAGGAAAGTGAAGCGAGGTCTTCTGCGTCATGCTGGTTGTTCATGTCTGTCTATCCGGGTGCTAGCCCGTCCAAAGTCCTGCAAGTCTGGGTCGTATTGGTTCCTGGTCGTCTGTAACCAGTCATCGGGAACTGGGCGGTGAGGGACTCGAACCCCCGACATCCGCGGTGTAAGCACGGCGCTCTAACCAACTGAGCTAACCGCCCGTTCCAAGGCCATAGAATATCGGATTGCCGCCCTCTTAGCCACCCCCGGCCGGCACGTTGCCCTGTCCCAGGCCCATTAGGGGACTTTCTCTCAAAGTGCAGGGCATCCATGGTCTGATTTATTTTCTCCGCTGTTGCGAACACGCAGTGCCATTTTCAGCATGGGTCTCTGCGGGTAGAATCGCTGCATGAATAAATTGCAGGATACTATGACATCAGTACAACCCGAACAGACAATCCCTATTCTGGATTTTGGCTCACAATATGTGCAACTCATTGCCCGGCGAGTGCGTGAGGCCGGCGTTCAGGCGGTGCTGGTGGCACCGGATATTTCTGTCGCCCAACTGCGGGAAATGAATCCCGTGGGATTAATTCTTTCCGGCGGCCCCGCGAGCGTCTATGAAGCTGATGCTCCGCGGTGCGATGAAAAAATTTTTGATCTTGATATTCCCGTACTGGGAATTTGCTACGGGATGCAGATCGGTGCGGAATTACTGGGTGGACGCGTAAAACCCGGAATCGCCGCCGAATATGGTGCCACTCGGTTGCATTTGCTGGATAACGCCGCGGCGGAGGGCCACAGAGGCGAATTATTTGCCGGCATTCCCGCCGAGACGGGCGTGTGGATGAGCCACGGGGATCAGGTAAAGGAATTAGGAGCGGATTTTATTCCGCTGGCCAGTACCCCCACCTGTCCATTGGCGGCCATTCGCCATAAATCGCGGCCATTTTTCGGTGTGCAGTTTCATCCGGAGGTAACGCACACGCCGCATGGCGGAAAAATTCTGGAGAATTTTTTATACCGGGTCTGCGGGGCGGCGGGCACCTGGCGCATGGGGAATTTTCTGGACATAGCGGTGGAGAAAGTGCGCCGGCAGGTGGGCACCGGCCGTGTCGTTTGCGGCTTATCAGGAGGGGTGGATTCCGCGGTGGCGGCGGCGCTATTGCACCGGGCAATTGGCAATCAACTCACGTGTATTTTTGTTGATAATGGATTGTTGCGGAAAAATGAACGTGATGCGGTGGACAGTACCTTTCGCGATCACTTTCACATTGATCTGCGCGTGGTGGATGCCGGTGATGAATTTTTAGACGCTCTTGCGGGGGTCAGTGAACCGCAGACCAAGCGGAAAATCATAGGCAAGGCGTTTATTGATGTGTTCAAACGCGCCAGCAGCACGATTGCCGATGCGCGTTTTCTGGCGCAGGGCACGCTGTATCCGGATGTTATTGAAAGCGGGCAGGGCTACGCGCGCACGGCCGCCAACATCAAATTGCACCATAACGTGGGCGGCCTGCCAGCGGAATTGGGCTTTGACCTTGTTGAACCTCTGCGCGACTTGTTCAAGGATGAAGTTCGACGACTTGGTGAGGTATTGGGCCTGCCGGAAAACATGGTGTGGCGGCACCCCTTCCCCGGACCGGGCTTGGCGGTGCGCTGCATTGGGGATATCACACGCGAAAAATTGGCAATTTTGCGGGATGCCGATGAGATACTCCTGGAAGAAATTGTGGCTGCGGGCCTGTATCGCTCCACAGCGCAAACATTTGCGGTTTTGCTGCCGATTAATTCTGTTGCCGTCATGGGTGATGGGCGGGGATACAAGCCGGTAATTGCCTTGCGCAGTGTGGATTCAACGGATTTTATGACCGCGGACTGGAGTCGAATTCCGTATGACGTTCTGGCACGGATCAGCAGCCGAATTGTCAATGAGGTTCGTTCTGTAAGCCGGGTCGTGTATGATATTACCAGCAAGCCGCCGGGTACCATAGAGTGGGAATAAGACTGCTGGAGTAATTCATGACCGCCAATACACCGTTGCATCCGCACGATATAGGGTTGCCGGCATCCGTAGTCCGCAAGCGCAAACACTTTCGCCGGATTGGTTATGCCATGCTTGCGGTTGCTGTGCTGACCGCCGGTCCGGGCTGGTATCTTTATGGCGTATCGATTTGGGGTTCATTACATATTGGCCGATTTACCACTCTCCAGGCGATCGTGGCGTATTCCCTGCTGATTATCTCCAGCATCACGCTGGTGCTGGGATTATGGTATCTGCTTTTGGCCCAGGTGCGGCGGCTGGCGCACATGGTTGAAGATCCGCAAGTGGATTCCAAGACCCTTAATTGTGCTAATTGTGGTTGGCCGCATGATTATCCTGACCGGTTTTGCCGCCACTGCGGCAAATCTCTTTCTGCGGTAAAGTCCTGATATGTATCGGGGATTCCGCATAACGCAAAGCGGGCGGGGTTGTTATCGGAACATTCACCGTGGTATTGTTGAAAAATTCCACGCTATACAACTTGGCCTGTCTGCCATTATAATCCCGGCTGTTGTTGAATCGTTGATATTTTGCGAGGAAATCTAAAATGCGGAAACAACACTTAGCGGCTTGGACCACTTTGGCGGTTTTGATGCTCGGCTTAACCGGCTGCAGCAGCGTTGGCCGCAAAACAGTATTATCGAATCCACAGAATTATTCCTCCTGGCGAGTGCTGAAGGAGGAACCGCAAATTTCCACTTTCGCTTCACTGATTAAATCCTCCGGTTTGGAATACACCCTGAAAACCGCCGGCAATTACACAGTTTTCGCGCCCACGAATGCGGCCTTCAAACAGTTGCCGAAAGGCACGTTGTCCGAGTTGACGAAATCCACCAATCGCAATGAGCTGCGGTCGCTGCTGTGGCACCATATCGCGCTGTTTCAGATCAACGCGTCCAGTGCTCCCATACAGAATATGGGCGACGGGCAAAATGTCACCATCAGTTCCAACGGCCAAAAGCTGCTGATGGTTGATAACGCCAAAATCGTCGGCGGCCCGATTTACACCCACGATGCAACGATCTACATGATTAACAAAGTGCTGATGCCTTCCGCCGGCAGGTAAGGCGGCCACGGTGATCAACCGTTATCCGCGCGGAACCAGGGAGAATTGACGTGAAGCTAAAACGCAACTTCGCCTCGGTGGTGGCCGCGGCGTGCTGTTGCCTTTTACTGGCGCGTTCCAAAGCCGCGTCAATGGTACTGCCAAGACCACAGCCGATGTATTTTTCATTGCTGGCCGGCCCGCATGGGAAGCCTGCGCTGCTCATCCATGCGGATATCGCCCTGAGTCCGGGGGCCACCTCAGTGGACCAGATGCTGGCTTCGTATGCCGCAGCCCACCACAAGGGCGGCCACCCTCGGTGGATAGCGGCGCAGGTATCTCACCTATTGAAAATCGGACGCGGCGCGGAGACAAAGCCTTTGTTTGCCAGGACACCGACCGCAGCTTCGGAGTGGAGGTTCCAATTTTCCACCCCAAAATCGATCTTTGGTGCGCTGACCGTCGAGGAGAGGGCTAACTTCCGCATTCCCTGGGAGATTAAAGCTGGACCGCTCGCCGGATGCGGCTGGTTGCTGTTACCCACGCCGGGTGATGGGAGGAGGAAACGTCTGGCAGGCTTTTTGGGGGGAACATGGGCAGCAGGCGCGGAGTCGTTTGCCTTCGCCATGCGCCGCCATGCAGGAACCTTCCATATTTTGGGCTATGGCGACCTCGCACGTAATGATCCCTTTGCTGCCGTTATCGCTGGGTTTTGTACCACCCACGCGGCACCTCCATGCAGTCAGCCATATTGCGTGATTGGCGACTACGCCCGCGTGGGTTACCGTGCAACTAGGAAGGGATGCCTGTTGGCGCAGAAGGGGGAGAAAGCTGATTTTTCACTGTTTTTCCGACTCAGACCGGTTCCGAAAGCCCTTCTCACAGAGATTAGAGAATTCCGGAATGGAACCTGGCCGCCCAAAAGGGCCATCTTGCCGACGGGAAATGCCGAACGGACAGCCACAAAACCGAAGGCGGACCCTTTCGACTTGGCCACCACCTATTTCCTCAAACGCGTGCGAGGATTAAAGCCGGTTTGGTTCATTGCGGGGCGCAGCGTTTATTATGCCTTGTTCTCGGGGGAATACCTCGGTAAGCACAGCCTGTGGCTAATGAAACTGCGTAAATCCACGGACGGATTCGAGTGGTATGGTTCGACCAACGGGCTTTTAAAGCACGCATGCCCGGACGGCCTCCTTGGCTCGGATTCAGCCATCACGCCAACGGACGCCTTCCTTGCGAAGAAGTTTCTGAAAGCAAAAGCCAGTGACAAGCGGGCCGCAATACTTCATACCCAACTGCAGACTGCTTTGATTCTTGCCCAGGAACAGGAAAAGCTTGCGGCCGCTGCCCTCAAACCGCCAGCCAAACCCTTGATTGTGCCGGGGCTGGCGCGAATATCGCCGCGGAACGTTGTGTGGCGGATTGGCGCTCCGGCCACCCCGCAAATGGTTATCGTGACTATTCCAAAATCGCATCCCTTCCACATTACTGCGGTACAAACGGGCGATACGTTCATGCGTGCGAAGCTGGTGGTGATCGCACCGCAGAGACGGTATGCCATTGTGCTCTGGCCAAAGAGCACATCCGGAATTGCCGGGTGGATGGTCATGGCCAAGACCGATTTCCTGCAGGATGGCAAGCCTGCGTGGCTGAAGATTCCCGTGGAGGTATTTCCCCCACCAATACACCCCAAGCGGTAACACCGCCGGACCACTCGGGCGGCAGTGGTGCCAGCCCATCACACCAGCATGGCCAAGGGGTTTTCCAGGATGGCTTTAAGTTTGCTTAAAAATTCCGCGCCCAGTGCGCCATCTATGACTCGGTGATCCGCAGATAATGAGATGGTCATCACTTGTGCCGGCACGACCTGGCCATTTTTTACAATGGGGCGAGCCTCGGTGCCGCCAATCGCCAAAATCGCGGCCTCCGGCGGATTGATGATCGCCTGGAATTCCCGTATGCCATACATGCCAAGATTGCTGATGGTAATGGTGCTGCCGGTCATCTGATCGGCCTTGAGTTTGCGGCTACGCGCTAATTGCGCCAATTGCTTAATTTCTTCGGACATTTGCCGAATGCCCTTGGTTTGTGCATCACGAATCACCGGTACTACCAGGCCATCTTCAATGGCTACGGCAATTCCAAGATTCACGCTGCCATGCTGGATAATGGCGGTATCCGTGAAGCTGGCATTAACCCCCGGCACCTGCACAACCGCACTGGCCACTGCACGGGCGATAAAATCGGTGACGGTTAATTTGGTGGGGGCCAGTTGTTCATTGGCGGCTTTGCGCAATTCCAACAGGGCGTCCATGACCACATCAATGGAAACGTAAAAATGCGGCACGGTCTGCTTGGCCTGCAAAAGTCGCCGGGCGATTGTTTGCCGCATATTGCTTAACGCAATGGTCTTGGCTTCCAGCTTGGCGGCAATTTGTACGGGAGCCGGGGGTGCAGCAGCCGATGATTTTGCGGTACTGGCCGGCTTGCCGGTACTGGTGCCGGCGGACAGCACATCGCGTTTAATGATGCGGCCATCCGGCCCGGTGCCTTGAATTGAAGACACATCAACGCCCTTTTCCGCGGCTATTTTACGAGCCAGCGGTGAAATGCGGGCCGGGCGTGAACTTCCTGGAGCCGATGTTGCGGCAGGTGCCGGGATTGGTGCGGGGGTTGGAGCCGGTGCAGACGCGACTACAGGTGTCGCAACGGGCTGAGCTGGTGCCGCCGCCGCTGCTGGCGGGGCCGCAGGCGCGGGCGCTGATGCAGATTTTCCACCGGCAGCCTTGGCGATGGCGGCCACATCTTCCTCGGGCTTGGCCAGTACCACAATCAATCCACCCACCGCAACCTTCTCGCCTTCTTTGACCATGAGTTTGGCGACAGTTCCCGGTTCAAAAGCTTCCAATTCCTGGGTGGCTTTATCCGTTTCAACCTCGGCAATAACATCGCCGGGCTTAATTTTTTCATTTTCTTTTTTCAGCCACTTGACCAGTGTGCCATCGGTCATGGTGTCGGAAAGTTTCGGCATCGTTATTTCAATGGGCATGGTCTGATTCCTTCTTACATATCGGCCCGGGCACCCCGCGGCTTCTTTCATGGCGTATAGTTTATGCTGCCCGGGCCGATTCGTTAAGCGCCGGAAATAAACCGGAAGATTATTCCACTGTCTCGAGTTTTCCTGTTTCCGGATGCATCATCAGCCCATTAACAATAATTTCCCGCGGCAGTAACGGATGCTTGCGAATCAGCTCCACCCTGTTGTGGACGGCATCTTCCACCCGTGCAAAACCTTTGAGCCAGCTTTCCAGATCAATTCCCGCATTGCGCAAAGTTTCGATGACATCCTCCGAGATGCCGCGCTGGCGCACTTTTTTCAGTACCCGGTCACTTTCCAGGCCGGTCATACCGCAATCATGATGGCCGACAACCAGAATTTCCTCCGCCCCCAGTTCATAGACCGCCACTAAAACGCTTCGCATAATCGACCCGAATGGATGCGCAACCACCGCTCCGGCACTTTTAATAAGCTTAATATCGCCATTGCGCAAGTTCATCGCCCGCGGCAGCAACTCCACCAAACGCGTATCCATACAGGTAATAACCACAAGTTTTTTATTGGGGAATTTGTCCGTCTTAAACGCCTCGTAAGCTTTGGACGCCACAAATTCGCGGTTAAACGCCAAAATATCCGGAACCATCGACATGCGTACACCCCTGTATAATTTGACGCCGGCATTAAGCGTTGCTCGCCCTGTTACCCGAGACTGCCCTTAATAATATAGCAAATCCGGGATTTCGTCCGGAGCCGGCGGACCCCCAAGCCATGTGACTAGCCATCCTGCCACTGCCCCGCCATCTTTATCCTAAACACTCCCCTACGTCCAGCCGGCAGGGGCGACACCTGATGTAGGGGCGTGGCAATAAATTCGGGCGGGCCTCTGCGATGCGAGTTTCCAAGGCCAGGCATTCTCTTAGCGCCGGCATTTATGCCGTCAATTTCGCCGCCTGCCCGGAAATATTGCCACGCCGTGATGTAGAGGGATCCAACATTCTTACCC
>JAKATV010000383.1 GCA_021818565.1 Planctomycetota bacterium | reverse complement strand
GAAAATTGCGTGTCATCATCAGCTTAAGCATTTGCCGGTCATCACAATTCTTAATAAGTTGCGCCGCCAGCGGATGCTGATCAAAGTCCTCACCAAACGTCTGATGAAGAACCGCGAAAGCACTGCGAGAAATGTCCTGGGCAGCCACGTCACCGCCGGGTAATAACAGCGGGTTCAGCGAAGCGATTCGCTGGAATGTCTCACTACTTGCGCACAGCAGTTCGCAACCCCAGGCGGTTGCGTCCGGACCTAATCCGGTTCCATCGCAAATAAATGCCAATACCGGTCCAACCAGGCCATGCTCGGCCAGCACTGCCGCGGCATGCGCGTGGTGATGCTGAACCGCAATGAGCGGCGCGGCAAACCGCTTGGCTAGCTGTGTGGCATACTGCGCGCTAAGGTACATGGGGTGCAGATCATGCGCGATGAACTGCGGCCTGACTTTGTAAAGGCGGCATAAATCATCGATGGTCTGAATAAACTGCCGGCGCGCCGACTGATTATGTAAATCCCCCAGATGCTGGCTTAATATCGCTTGAGAATCCGCTACCACTGCCACCGTATTTTTCATTTCTCCGCCCAGACATAGCCCCATGACTGGCACACCTGCGGTCAGCGCAATGGCCGATGGTGCCATGCCGCGCGACCGGCGTATCGGGACCGGAGGACCGCCCGGCCCCATATCGAGAAGGACGGAATCATCCACACTTCGGGCGATCGTGCGGTTGTGCCATAAAAATCCGTCACACAATCCGCCCAGGCGCTTCAGGGCCTCGGAATTACTTATTGCCAGCGGCTCATCTGCTATGTTGCCGCTGGTCATCACCAGCGCTACTAAGTCCTTATCCAGGTATGAGAACAATAAATGGTGGATAGGTGTATACGGCAACATGACTCCCAGCCGACAGTTATTGCCTGCCACCGCCTCAGCCACCGGAGCATCGGCCTGACGCATCGCCAGAATAATCGGAGCGACCGTCGATTCCATGACCCCTTGGACTTCCGGACTAAGTTTTATAAATTGCCGGGCATCACTTACCGAGCGGCACATAATGGCAAATGGCTTGGCGTCGCGCTGCTTGAGTTGCCGCAGCCGCATTACGGCGGCCTCATCATCCGCCCGGGCCGCTAGATGAAATCCGCCGATACCCTTAATGGCTATGATCGCACCGTTCATGAGCATATCGGCCGCCTGAACGATTGGATCACCATCCAGGGGTTCTCCACGTGAATTGACCAGTTGAATTTGCGGCCCGCAATCCGGACATGAAATCGGTTGTGCGTGAAAACGCCGACTTGCGGGATCGTCATATTCCTTTTGGCACTTTGGGCACATTGGAAATTCAGCCATGGTCGTGGCGGGGCGGTCGTAGGGGATATCAAGGATGATGCTGTAGCGCGGGCCGCAATTCGTACAAGTGACCAATCCATGATGAAACCGGCGATTGGTGTGATCAAATATCTCCTGCCGACATTGCGGGCAAAGTGCCGTATCCGGGGTGATATCTGTCCGGCCCGAACCGCGGCGGTCACTGGATATAATATAAAAATTCTGTTCTTCCCCTCTTCGGGCAATGGTTACCTGGGTCATGCTGTCAATTCGCGCCATGGGAGGAGGGTTACTTTTCAGTGTTTCCAGAAAATGATCAAGATTGCTCTGCGGCCCCTGTCCTTCAATGAGCACTCCCCGATTGTCGTTGGCCACAAAACCACTGATGCGGGCTTCCTGCGCCAGGCGGAAAACGTACGGCCGGAATCCCACGCCCTGCACCTGACCGCGGACTATCCAGCGGCGGCGTTGTATCGTCGAGTTATTTAACAGCGTGTTCATGCCGCAAACCTCGTCAGAGCATTCCAACTCCCGGCGAACGATGATTCGTTCACAACCCGCCGGGCCCAGCCTTCCCTCTCCATGTATCTATCTTATGGTGCCGGTGAAATGCTGATCATCAGGACAAACACTCTATGGAATATAGGTCATTTAACCAAAAACGCTATGGGGGATTCTCTTACGGTTCGCGCTGCGCCCTGCTGCCGGGAATCAAACCGTGCGCAATAGTCAGAAAAATGCGGTATTGCCAATAGGTAATTCTCCGTGTCCTGCTATCCGTAAAATTCCTAGGCGCGTATCAGAAGTACAGCGAGTATCAAACCACCGCGTTCTTTTTGGCCCAGCCGGTGTGGAATCTCAAACACGATGATGAGCCAGTATTCACTAGGGTGCGGCACATTGGCGCATTTACACTGACGGCCGGACAATACGATCAACTGCGATGAAATGCGGTTGTCAGCGCCTCGCCCTTGGCGTCGCGCATCGGTCTAAGCAGACCTGAAACACCTATTGCGTTTCAACTCACCACCCCCAACAATGATATTCAAGCTGCAAGAATATGTGGCGCTCCCTGCCGTGAGAAGATGACCGGCGATGGAGCGCGGGTTGGTTGTCGCGCAAAGTTTGCGCGGAAAGGACGATCTTTATGCCAATGTCTTGGACGCAGTGGAAACAATTCATCGCCGCGCATGCTAAAAGTGCGGCCATGACGCTTGTGCTGATCGTGTTTCTGGCGGTCTATATCGGGTTGACGCGCAGCCACTATCCCGCAGTCGCCGTTCCGGTTGGGACGGCTCATCACATCACCAGCACGCCCGGCGTATTTCATCCCTTCGGCTTTCTATATACTCCCAGTTTTACTACCTTTGAACGTTATGCCCTCTTTGCCGTTCTATTTATCGCATTGGCTGGACTGGCTTATGCCGTCATACTGATGCGGATCATACGCCGGGCGGATCACGGAACAGAAAAAATGCAGGAGGTCGCCCATGCTATTCGGCAAGGCTCCATCGCCTATCTTGGGCGGCAACGCCGCACCTTGCTGCCTTTAATTGTGATAATCACCGTTATTCTTGTCGGAACCGCCAGTTGGACCACTGCGGCCGGTGCGAGTTTACCCATTGGCCGGGGCATTGCATTCCTTATGGGCTCCTTGTTTTCCATGGCCGTGGGCACCATCGGTATGCTCATGGCTACCGAGGGCAATGTGGTGGTGGCCGCCGCGGCGCGGCAGGGCTTCGGTAAAGCCCTGCAATTAGGGTACCGCACCGGTACCGTCACGGGCATGCTTAACGACGGCCTGGGCCTTCTAGGGGCGACGACCATTTTCATGTACTTCGGTGACCGCGCTCCCGAGGCCTTGCTCGGCTTTGGGTTCGGCGGAACCCTTTTGGCGTTGTTCATGCGTGTGGGCGGAGGAATTTATACCAAAGCCGCAGATGTCGGTGCCGATCTGGTGGGTAAAGTTGAAAAGGACATCCCGGAAGACGATCCGCGCAACGCGGCGACAATTGCGGACAATGTCGGCGATAATGTCGGTGATTGTGCCGGTATGGCCGCGGATATTTTTGAAAGTTATGAAGTCACGATGGTAGCGGCCATGATTTTGGGGTGGGCCAGTTTCGGGCACATCGGTATGCTATTTCCTTTGCTGGTTAGAGCGGTGGGGGTTTGCTCGGATATGATTGCCACCTTCAGTGTGCGGGCCGCTGATAAGGGTTCGGATAAAGATGCCATGGCTGCGATTAATGGCGGCTATCGCCTCGGGGCCTTGATCAGCACCATTGGTTTTCTTCTCGTGGGGTTTTTCTATCTGCGGTTCAGCGGCGCTGCGCTTGCGGAAAATCCAGGTTTGCGGCATGTCTTAGCCGCAGCGCCCTGGTGGGCTAATTTTGGTATTCATGGCTTGGATATGCGGCCCGCGGAAGCCACGTTTATCGGTGTGATACTGGCTCTGACGTTGAATTTATCCACGGAATACTTCACTGGAACGCATGAGCCGCCAGTGGATTCTCTGGTGAAGTCCTGTGCCACGGGTCATGCCACCAACATCATCAGTGGTTTGGCGGTGGGCATGGAAAGCAGCGTCAGCGCGATTGTTATTATTGCCTGTTGCATTACTGCAAGCAGTCTTATTTTCTACGGAACAAATCCGATTTTTGTCGCATACGGTGTCGCGATGGTGGGTATTGGGATGCTGACGCTTGCCGGTAACACCCTGAGCATGGATGTATTCGGACCCGTTGCGGATAACGCCAACGGCATTGGAGAAATGGGTTACGACCCCGAGGAAATGGGGGCCAGGCAACACAGCGCTGCTCGACAGGTACTGGCTGATTTGGATGCCACGGGTAATACCACCAAGGCACTGACCAAGGGTGTCGCCATTGGTTCCGCGGTGATTGCCGCCGTGAGTCTTTACGCAGCATTTATCACGCTGGTGGCCACCGGCGGCGTATCTGATCATGCGCACATCAGCGGCAAAGCCTACCAGATTATTTCCGGAATTATGACCGTCGCCAGTCCAAAACTGCTGGTGGGGCTGCTTTTGGGGGGCGCGGTGCCATTTCTGTTCAGCTCAATGACCATCCGGGCGGTGGGCCGGGCGGCGTTTTTAATCGTGAAGGAATGTCGCTTGCAGTTCCAGGATGAAAAAATATGGAGCGGCGAAACCAAACCGGATTATGCCCGGGTGGTCAATATCTGTACCGCCACGGCCCAGCGTGAACTCATCGGTCCAGGATTTCTGGCGATTTTATCTCCCATTCTCGTGGGATTTTTGCTGGGAGTTGTGGCGTTGGCGGGGTTTCTGGCCGGGGCCATTCTCTCCGGGCAATTGCTGGCGGTATTCATGACCAATTCCGGCGGTGCCTGGGACAACGCCAAGAAAACCATCGAAGATGAACCAAGAAATCTGAAAGCCAACACCGGCAAAGGGTCTGAACGGCACAAAGCCTCGGTGACCGGTGATACCGTGGGGGATCCATTAAAAGACACCGCGGGTCCAGCGATTAATCCACTGTTGAAAGTGATGAACATGGTGGCGCTGCTGTCGCTGCCTTTAATGCTCCCCTTTGACGCTTCGCTTTGGCGGGCCGAAGCTGCTATGCATAAATCGGTCGTTGTGCATCCGCTTAGCCCCTATCCATGGATTGCCGCTACCGTCGGTGTGATCGCGATCGCTGTGATCGCCTGGGCCGTGTACCGCTCCAAACACGAAACCAAGGAAATGGCGGAAATGGAAAAGCAGCTTGAATCCGTGTAACATCCGTTTCGGAGAACAGCGATGTTGCGTAATTATTTTCAGTGTGGTAGCCGCTTAAGCGCTGGGGCCCGTCCTATTGCGTATCGCGCAGCATCGCTTCTGTCGCTGTTGATCCTGATTGCAACAGGTCTCTGGATAGCGACCATTTTTTCCTTCCGCGGCAATGAAGCGCTGCTGGCGTTGGCCTCATTGGCCTTTGTCTTCGGCCTGCGCCACGCTATGGACGCCGATCATATCGCCGCCATTGACAATATTACCCGTCGGCTTTTATACGATGGTCGGCAGCGCATTTCCGTCGGTTTGATGTTTTCTCTGGGACATTCCACGGTGGTAATGGGGCTGTCGCTATTGTTGATTTTAAGCGTGCAACAGGTGCGAGCTTCACTTAGTCACTTAATGACATTCGGAGGTATTTTCGGTGGAGCCGTATCCGCGCTGCTGCTTCTGGCGGTGGGGGCGGCCAATTGCATCGCATTATGGAAGTCGATTCGTAACAATCGGGAAAATCTGGGGCAAAATGTATCAACCGATACTTTTCCGCCCGCTTCCGGAGGTTTGTTTACATTGCTTTTGGGACGCGTGTTGCGGCTCGTGGATTCCAACTGGAAAATTTACGGCATCGGATTTCTTTTTGGCCTGGGATTTGACACCGCCAGCGAGATTGCCATTCTTGTCATTTCCGCCGGTGCCGCCTCGCGCGGAATGCCGTTGTGGCACTGTCTGCTGTTTCCGCTGTTGTTTACATCGGGGATGACGCTCATTGATACCGCGGATAACCTTTTAATTCTATCGGCCTGCAAATGGGCACTGGCCACACCGCGTGGCACCCGGTATTACAATGCCGCCATGACTCTTACCACCGTGTGCATGGCTCTGGGTATTGCCGTGATTGAAGCTTGGGGACTGTTCCTGCCGACTCACGGCGGCTCCACGGCTGGCGGAATTGTCTCGTGGATAACAATTCTCAACAATCACTTTGCCGCGATTGGCGCTACATTTGTCGCGGCCACCGCCATAATCTGGCTAAGCCTTTGGCTGCTCTACCGCCTCCGCGCCATTCCCACACCGCAACCAACCAACGGATGATCCATCAATCCCGGATAACGCCGGTATCATACAGTCCCGATCACTATCGGGATGGAAACCCGCGCTCGCTACGCCCGTGTGCCAGTGAAAACCACGGTTTTATTTATACGTCTCGCAAATTCCGATAAACACCGGCACGCCTCAACATGATGCTTCACAAACATAATGTTTTATAAGCATCGTGTTGCGTGACATGTGACAATACTTTCCCCATCCGCACGCTACGCGAGGAATTGTTGCCGTTGTCGGCACATCTCCTGAATTTACGCAACCGGCCACTGAAAAATTGTACATGAAAAATAATCGGCTGTGCCATCCCGGCAATACCTGTGTATCATTGCCCCTGCAGATCACTGGCCAAGATGGTTTTGGAAAGCACAATGATTCCCTCGGCGTTTCGCAGTTGCAGTGTAATATGCCGATTGCCCGGCGGGCCGCCGACGTTAATGAATCCAAAGTTGTGTTCAAACACCGGTGCGCCCAGTCTCTGCGCATTGGGCCATGCCACCATCTGCCGTGCCGGAATGGGCTTTGCCGCCAGAGACGAACTTGTCAGATCGTACAGCGGATATTGATCCAGGCCGTTGGGATTCGCCTTGCGCCGGGTTAATTCACCGAAGCGCCGATGACCGCTTAAAAACACCACGCCAGAAACATTATGGCTGAAAATCCAATGAATAAAACTGCGTTGTTCCCGGGGAAAGTTCCCCCAGCTTTCATGCCCCGGGTAATCTGCCAGCATCTGATCCCCGTCCACCAGGACTTTGAATGTGGCGCTGCTGTTAAGCAAATGCCGTTCTAACCATGCAAGCTGCCGCGTACCCAGCATTTTTCCCGGAGCCTTGGACGTGGGATTAACGCGAAAACTCCGGTCATCCAGCAGATAAAAAGCGACATCTGAAATACGAAAATGACAGAACGTACCCAGCGTAGTACCGCTGCCGTAGCCGGGATTGGGCCAGAACTGCTCAAACGCCAGAAAGGAATCATGCTTAAATACAAAGGACGAATCCGCGCGCGGCGTACCGAAATCCCGGTCATCCCACGTGGCATAGATCGGGCACACGCTAAATAGCCCGCGCAAAGCGCTAAACATCCGCGATTGATCATACCGTGCCAGTATAAAATTGTAGGCATGAATATACGTATATGGAAAGCGGCTTAAACGCCGGGGCAGGTACGATGAATTCCCCGCAAAGATAAATGCCTGCGGCTGAAGTTGTGCGATGCTCTGCCAGATAGTTTTGGCGGGATAAACTGCCGTATCGGCACAGGAACCGAACGCAACATGCACGGGCTTAAAGGTTCCATACGCCGGCACGGTATGGATAATGACCAACGGGGGCGGCAGCGGCACCGGGTGCCCATTGACCAAAAGCGTAATGCGATAATCATGATCCGGAAGCAAATCATTAAGTGCGGCGTTGACAATAAAGGGCGGGGGCCCCAGCACGGTGGTACCCATGGCTGAAACCTGATTCCCTGTGGTAACGTCAAAACAGCGCACCTTGACCCGGTCACTGGTGCTTAATTGAATCCACACCCGCGCCGAATCAGGCGTGATGCTGCCCACCAGCGGCCCGGCAACCACATGCACCGCCCATGCCCGGCGCACGGAGCCGCTAAAAAGTAGCAACACCATCGCTGTAATGCAGAAACTAAACCGAAATACCCCAAACAAGGCAGACCTCGCAACATTAACCAATCGCTATTGTCCGGTCCGAGGGGCCTAACTGGCAAGTGATTTTAGATATTGCCTGTTTAGATATTGCCGGTTTTCTGGGAACCAGCAATCCCTCATGTTCAACCAAGAAGGCTTGATCGCCTACATTTTTACAACTATTTCGATTTCGGATACTGGGATGGCTATAATGATGGGTGTTCGGTTGACGGATTCAGTGTTACCTTTGGTTTCTTACAAAAGGAAATTAGCTATGTCAGATCAATTTAACCGGCCCTGGCGCAAAGGCAGCATCTTTATCGCGGCTTGTGCTCTATTCATGGGGTTGTTTGTCGTGATCACCTACCAGCGCGGCGATGGGCAGGCTGCTGGTGCAAACTCTGCGGTTGGAAGAGGACATTCGCTGGTTCTCACAGGCCAATTGCTGGGAGGAGGCCGCTTGAATACCGCTAAGTGGAAAGGAAAAGTGGTCGTAGTGGATTTCTGGGGTACCTGGTGTCCTTGGTGCCTCAAACAAGCGCCTTATATCTCGAAACTCTACAGCAAGTATCACCGCCACGGTCTGGAAGTGGTAGGCGTGCCGGTGCAATCCACCGCGGAATCTGTTACCCGTTATCAAAAAGCGCACCCGAAAGAAAGCTGGCCGCAGATTTTTAATCATAACCACGGAAACAGCGCTTTAGCCCAAAAGCTTGGTATTACCGGCTTTCCGACAGAATTTATCATTGATCGGCATGGCGTGCTGCGGCATATTATTGTCGGCTATTCTCCGCGTCAGCTTGCCGCTGACGTAAAAAGGTTATTGGCAAAACAGCGTGCCGCGCATTGATGATGGTATGCCCCCAGTGGCTTTGTCCGCGAATTCAACTGTCAACCCGGTAAAACAGAATGTTCAGGCCCCTGATAACGCTTTGGCGTGATTAAGGTTTTGGTGGATGAAAGGCCCAAAGTGAACGCTCGAGCAGTTGCCCCCAATGGCGATTGTAAGGATGCACATGATGGGCAATTGTGCCGTCACGATAGACCGGTAAACCTGCGTTGGCCCATTGAAAAATAGAGCCCTTCAAATTATGCACATCGGTAAAGCCATCGTTCATCAGTTGCACGCAATAAGCCGATGAACGATAGCCCACCGAACAATACACGACAATGGGCTGGTTGTGCTTAATGCCAACCGTCGCCTTGGCGACCGATTCATCCGTGTTAATCCATCGCGCATGATGCAGGTGGCTAACGTCGTACTCCACCTTCGCCCGAACGTCCAGCAGCAGCGGTTGCACCTTGTGTGAATCGGCAAGCCAAGTATGCAGCGCCGGCACGGATAGCTGTGGTACTTGCGGAAATCTACCCGCAATCATTGCATTGACCTGCGTCCATGTCAGGCGACGGCTATACTGTTGCCACGAATATACTCCGACAATCGCCAATACTCCTGCGGACAAAATGGATGCCATAAGCAGCTTGTTCATACCTGCCCACCACGCTTCAGGTGCTCAAGGCTAAATTGGTAATAATTAAGTGATACGGGTGCTCCACCCGCTAATTTAATCAAACTGTTTATCTGTCCGCGATGATAAGTTCCATGATCCAGGCAATGCAAAATCAGTTCGCCCAGCGGCAACGTGAACTGATCGCCGCGCGTGTTACGATAGGTCAGCGGGGCTGCCAGAGTAATTGCCGTTTGCGCCAGAACGAACTCGGAAAAGTCCGCATGTACCTGCGGCCAGCGCTTTAGCAGGCTCTCGCGTGCGGGATAATCGGTGGTGTCTTCCAGACGGCGGAGGTCGTGTCCTTTCCATCGTGATAGCCACATCCATTGGGCTGCCATGGAGTGCACCAGCAATTTATGCAATGATCCCGCGGAGAATCCTCTTTCGGCGTAATATTCCGTTTCGGTTATCGCGCAAGCTGCCGTCAGCACGCGCTGGTCACCCCAGAACATGAAGCTCATCATTGTCGTCAGAAGGCCATAAGGGCCGCTCGTCGTGGTAGGCACCATCGACGCATTCTCCGGGTACAACACTTGGCCCTAAAGGGCACCCGCCTGCCGCAACATGCCGCCATCGATAAAGAAAGTCGATCCGGTGCAATAGGCCGCTTCATCCGATGCGAGGAATGCGGCCAAAGAAGCTACTTCCTCGGGCTTGCCCCAGCGGCCCAGCGGAATTTCCGCCATCAGGGCGTCTTCCATTGCTTTGTTGGCTTCCACATCCGCATCAATGGGTGTGAAGATGGCACCGGGGCCGATGTTGTTGACCGTGATTTTGTGCGGCGCAAGTTCCACCGCAATGGTGCGTGTGAGCATTCGTATGCCGCCCTTGGTAGCGCAATAAGGCGCGTTGGTGGGCATGGGCAGGTCTTCATGCACCGAAGATATATTGATAATCCGGCCACCCTTGCCTTGCTTAATCATTTGCCGCGCCGCAATTTGCGAACACACAAAGGGGCCGATCAAATTGACGGATATAATTTTCTGGAATTGTTCAACCGGAAATTCTACAAAAGGGTGTTTGAATTCGATGCCCGCGTTATTCACCAGAATATCCAAACTACCAAAGGTTTTAACTGCTTCATCCACCATCGCCTGAACCTGTTGCGGATTGCTCACATCAGCCGCTACGGCAATCACCTTTCCACCCGCCGATTTAATAGCGTTTAACGTTGCATCCGCCGCCCCCGGCTTGCCGACATAATCCACCACAACGGCCGCCCCCTCTTTGGCCAGGCGAATGGCGATGCCCTGACCAATGCCTGTGGCCGCCCCGGTAACAATTGCTACTTTGTTTTGCAGTTTCATCAGATAACCTTTCATAAAAAATCCTGCCCCGTCCGCGCCCGCCAGCTTAGCGTGTTTGCGCTCCGTGGATCTCGCTGGATTATAGGCGGTGTTTCACGGGGTAACAATTCACGCGCATGGTTTGTCGCATGGTTCAAAGGTTCTTCCCGGGCACACCCCGTGGCGGCGGCCGACGTTTTTCATGTCGAAAAGACTTGTCCATTGCGGACGCATCTGCCCCGGTTTATCATCATCTACCGCACGGTTGACGAAAATGGTATCAGCGAATATCAATTAATCAGATCAATAAAAGGAGTGCTCGCATGCAGACGCAGCCATTTCGGAAATGGGGCCGAGGATCGGCCGGTGTATGCACTGCCATTGCATTGGCATCGGCGGTGATCTCTCTTGCTGCGTGGGCTGTTTGTGCAGTTGATGCAGCGGGTATTACGGCATCGACCTCGGCGGTGTCAGCGGAGGCAAAGCCTGCCCCGCAGCAGATTCAGCAATGGATTACGCAACTTACCAGCCATCGCTATTCGATCCGCCACGCCGCCGCCAAAAAGCTGTCCGCCGCCGGCGATGCCGCCGTGCCGGCAATGAAAAAAGCTCTTTCCGGATTAACTACACCCGAGATGCGGCATTTATTGCGCCAGGGGCTGCGTGAAATCGCCCACGCTGATCTTCTGCGTGGGCCCCTGATTACTCTGGATGCCAAAGATATTTCTGCCCAGCAGGCGTTTGACAGCGTATGTCGGCAGGCGGGAACAGTCCCCAATTTTATTAATTCCAATCCCGGCATGATGCCGCGGGTTTCCATCCATGCACACAACGTACCGTTCTGGCAAGTCATGCAGAAGTTGGCGGTTCTCACCGGCATTTCCCCCGCACCGGGCTATTATGGCAATCCGCAGCAGTTGACACTGATCCCGAATGGCTCGCTGGGCAAAGGGCACAGTATTGATATTGAAGGCGGCTTTGCTATTACGCCGCAGAGCGTTACCTATAACCGCAGCGTAAGTTTTATGTCCACTGGGCCGTCAGCAACCCAAACATTTAATATTCAGGCGGCGCTTCTGTCGATTCCCGGAAAAACAGGCCCCATGCAAGTCCAACAGACCGTGGTGACCAAAGCCGTTGATAACCATGGCAATTCTCTTGTGACACCGACTCCGGGCAACATGTGGTATGGCGGCAATCAGATGGGTGGCGTTGCGAGTTTTAACATACCCTTGCAGTGGCCGCACAATCCTGGCACGGTCATCAAAGTGCTAAGAGGGTACATCCCAGTTATTATTTCCTCGCATAAGAAAATGCTGGATTTGAAATTCAAAGCCAAAGGTGTTGCCAGTGCATCCATCGACGGAATCAAAGTTTCCATAAGTCACCGCACCGGGAAAACGGGAATGTGGCACTTCACCTACCGCATCATGGAACCCGCCGGTGCCTACAACCCAAATTCAAATCGGCAGAATATCATCAACCAGCTTGATCAATTGAATTCCGCGACCATTATTACCGCCGGCGGCCGCACCGTTCAAACCAATGGTTGGGGTGGCGGCGGTGGTGGGCCGCAAGGTATCACCTATAACGTCAACGTGATGGGAGGCAAGCCCGCCGAATTTCGCATGGCAGTTTTTACCCGGCAACAAAGCCTGCGGATTCCGCTGAATCTGAAAAATATTCCAATGCCGTAGGTGTGTTATTCCACATGACGTTTTCGTTTTGGTAAGTTCCCAAACATTGATCACTCCCAGCCATAAATAAACGGATCCACAGGGGGCGCTGACTTAATGATCACCATACAAACCATAAAATTATAT
>JAKATV010000269.1 GCA_021818565.1 Planctomycetota bacterium | reverse complement strand
GCAGGCCGTCAGTGATGACGCAATCGCGGTTTTGGAGCTTAAAGAGGCGATCGACCCGAAGATGCTGCGGCGAATCTTGGATGAATTCGCCCCGCGCGACCGGTGGATCATGCTGAGCTTTGAGTATGAAATTCTGCAAGCCATCCGCAGAGAAATACCGAATGCGGCCCTGGGCCTGCTAAGTGACGAATGGCAGGCGGATTTACCCGAACGTTGTGCCACGCTGGGAGCAGGTATCTTGGCATTGAATACCGGGGTTCTAAGTATTGAACGCATCAAGTCCGCCCGCGAACAGCATTTGCGGGTGTGGACGTATACCCCCAACGACGCTGGTTCTGTGGCCGCGTGTGCGGCCATCGGCGTGGAAGGAATTATTACGGATCATCCTGAATTGATCCGCCCGGCGGCTAATCGGAGTTGACTGAAGTGTCAGAAAATGTGGTAGTGGAAAAAGTTGAAAAGCAAGTGACCGGGATGCTGGAAATCACGGACAAAGGCGTCGGGTTTATCCGCTCGGAACAGCGAAAATTTAAACCCGTGCCCGCGGATCCAACCGTTTCCGCGGCCCTGATTGAAGAAGCCCATTTGCGCCCGGGCCTGACCGTCACGGTTAATACCAAGCCGGCGGCACGCGGCCCGGCACCACAAGTAACCGAAATTATCAGCGTCATGGATCAGCCCATGGAGAAATACTGGGCTTTGCCCACGTTCGGTGATATGACGGTCATCGATCCGCGTGAACGTATCCGCCTGGAAACGCCCGGTGGCCCGGACTCCATGCGAATCATGGATATGCTTACGCCCATTGGTCGCGGGCAGCGCGGGCTGATTGTCGCTCCGCCCAAAACCGGAAAAACCACCCTGCTTAAACAAATTGCCCATGCGGTATTGACGAACCATCCGGATATGAAGGTCTTCATACTTCTGGTGGATGAGCGCCCGGAAGAAGTCACCGATTTCCGGCGCACACTTAATGCCGAAGTCTGGGCCAGTAATAATGATGAAGACGTGCTTTCTCACGTTCGTACCAGCCGCCTGGTTGTTGAACGCGCCCGGCGCATGGTCGAGTTCGGCCATCATGTGATTATCATTCTGGATTCGCTGACTCGCCTGGGACGAGCCTTTAACCATTTTGTCGGCAGTTCCGGACGCACCATGTCCGGCGGCGTGGATTCCGGGGCCTTGCTGGAACCACGGTCTATTTTTGGTGCCGCCCGGAATATTGAACACGGCGGGTCCTTAAGCATTATCGCCTCCGCGTTGATCGAAACCGGCAGCCGAATGGATGATTTAATATTTCAGGAATTTAAGGGCACCGGCAATATGGAACTGGTGCTTTCCCGGCGGCTGGCGGAACGGCGAATCTGGCCGGCCATTGATTTGCCGGCATCCGGAACCCGCAAAGAAGAATTGCTGCTGGGGCCGGAAGCCACGCGCAAAGTCACGATGGTCCGGCGCGAAATGCTCCAGCGTGATCCGGCACAGGGCATGGAACAGCTCATCCGTATGATGCGACGCTATAAAACCAATACCGAATTCCTTGCGGCATTTACCCCCGAGCGCCACGGCGCACATTCGGGCCGCTCCCGCGGTTAAACTCCCTATAATCGTCACCCGCCAAAGCGGACATTTTAACTTTGGTTAAGTGCCGGACATTTTAACTTTGGCTTGACAATCGATCCGTGCGCTATTTGCAGGAATCGTAGTTTTTCCTATAATGCTGAATTCCGATGACACCGGGCTGATGAGGCCGGCGGGAGATCGGGATTTTGGATTTGAGGAGTTGGCGGCGATGCCACACATAATTACTGAACCGTGCATTGGCACAAAAGATTCTTCATGTGTAGCGGTTTGTCCGGTGGATTGTATCCATCCGCGCAAGGATGAAACGGAATTTGCACCCGCTACACAATTATACATTGACCCTGATACCTGCATTGACTGCGGGTTATGTGTTGATGAATGTCCGGTCAAGGCGATTTTCCCGGAAGATGATGTTCCGGAAGAATGGAAAAAATATATCGCCATTAACGCGGAACATTATAAGAAATAAACAACGTATTTGGGCTTGATTTCAGGGGAAGTTTTTTTTCGTTGAAATCGGGCGACCACGCGGGAGCACGTAGCCGACGGATGTCGGCCAACCATCGAACGGACACATCGGCAATGGCGGTCATTGCGGGTGTTTATTGAGCCTGTTCGCGTGACCCGCACATTGAGGATTTATTCATGGCTACCACCACTCGCAAACCCCGGTTTCAAAGCTTCAGCCGTCCGAAAATACGGATCGGCAAAGTCGCCAGCACCGGCAAAGTCTATGTTGATTACAAAGATACAGAAACGCTGAAGAAAATGCTTACGCTCAACGGCAAAATTCAGCCGCGCACACGCATCGGCGCGGCCGCGTTTGAACAGCGCATGATCACCGACGCCATTAAGCGGGCACGGTTCATGGCTCTTTTGCCGTATGTCGGATCGGCCCAGTAATCGCCAATTTCCTACAGGGCGTTTCAGACTTCAGTGTGTTGAAAACACTGAAGTCTTGGCGAAGTTATGCGCCCTGCAAGGGAAAAAGGACTAAGTGCCTCTGCGCTTGCTGATGGCGGCTTGAATTTGCTGATGAATACGCGGCGCGTTGGGAATCCATTCCCATAGGCTGTTGGGATCAATATCCTTGGCAACCGCAAAGCCAATGGTTCCTAATCCAAGGATATTTTGCGCCGCCGGCTCAATTAGGCGAGCTTCGGAAATGTGAGCCAGACCGGCTTCAAAAATAGTGGGATGCCGTGCCCCTTTAATGGTCACAATGCGGCAGGTCGTCAGCAGATACAGATGGCTCGTCCACTCCATTAACGCATAAATGATACGCACCCCCACCAGCGCTGCGGAAATAATGAGGGCGGTTCGAGGCAGCAGCAAGTCCCCAAAAACTCCCGTACGAATCGTTAAAACCCCCAGTAGTATAACAACTCCGCAAAAGCGGAAACTTGTGGCGATAAGGTACCATAATGATGGACGCACCATCAGAATCACCAGTTCATTACCGCGAAGCAGCGATTCCGGCGAAAGTTTGGCTACTCCCGCCTCAATCCGAGCGGCTTCACCAGCGGCCTGATGGAGCCGATTAACCGTCAACGGGTTCCAGTGGCCCAGAGGACGGCAACGGGTCTTCAACACAGGCGGATCTATAGACCTTTCTGATATCATGGCCATAGTTTACCAGATTTTTGTCGGCAAGTAATTTGGCTTGTGTGCCCGATTGGTGTATTCTGTTACGCTTTGCCCGATGCGGACAAAAGTGAGATTGTACCAAAGAGAGGTATCGTAGGATGACAAAGAAGCACCTGTTTACCAGTGAATCCGTCAGTATGGGCCACCCGGACAAGGTGGCGGATCAAGTATCCGATGCGGTACTGGATTCGCTATTAAAAGCTGATCCGCTGGCACGCGTAGCCTGTGAGACGCTGGTAACTACCGGCTTGGTGGTGTTAGCCGGTGAGGTAACGGTGCATAATCAGGCTGCCATCGAAGCGCTCAATAGCGCCGAAGATACTGCCCGCGAAGCGATTCGGGAAATTGGGTACGATGATCCGCGTACCGGATTTGATTACCGCAGTTGCGCAGTATTGCGCGCCTTGCATAGCCAATCCGCGGATATTTCCCGCGGTGTCACCGCCTCGGACGCCCATGAGCAGGGGGCAGGAGATCAGGGCATTATGTTTGGCTTTGCGTGCAATGAAACCAAATCGTTAATGCCGCTGCCGATCTATCTTAGTCACCGCCTGGTAGAGCAGCAGGCCAAACTGCGGCGCGAAGGAGCCATCAAGTGGCTGCGCCCCGATGCCAAGAGCCAAGTGACCGTGGAATACCATGACAACAAGCCCCACCGCATTCATACCGTGGTCCTTTCCACTCAGCACACCGAAGAAGCGGTCGATGCAAAGACCGACAGCTTTTCCGATGCCGCGCGTCATGAAATTATTGAGAAAATCATTAAACCGGTCATCATGGCCGAGTGCCCGCAGTTGTGGAACAGCCAGATGATTTTCCACATCAACCCCACAGGAAAATTCCTGATTGGCGGCCCGCACGGCGACTCCGGCTTGACCGGCCGCAAGATTATTGTTGATACATACGGCGGTCGCGGTTGCCACGGCGGCGGTGCGTTCTCCGGCAAGGATCCATCGAAGGTAGACCGCTCGGCGAGTTACATGGCCCGCTATATTGCGAAAAATGTGGTCGCCGCAGGCTTGGCCACCGCTTGTGAAGTACAGCTTGGCTACGCGATTGGCGTCGCTGAACCCGTTAGCGTGCTGGTGGATACCGAAGGCACTTCGACCGTTGATGAACAGATCATCAGTGATATGGTGCGCAAAGTGTTTCCGCTTAAACCACAAAGCATTATCAAGCATCTGAATTTACTGCGGCCGATTTACCGTGAAACCGCGCGACATGGCCACTTTGGCCGGGAATTGCCGCAATTCACCTGGGAAGCCACGGACAAGGCCGACGAATTGGCCCGTCTGGCGGGCCTCAAATCCAACCGGTCCGCGGCAGTTGCGACCGTGTGATAGCCCAACCGCCATTTGCAACATCCGGCGGATGAGGTTTATAGTAATGCTGCGGCGCGATATTCGTGTGGAAATTATCAGCGGCGTTGTACTAAACCGGAGTTGTCATGGCGGACGCGTTGCGATGGGGTATTCTCGGTACCGGGACGATTGCCGCCAAATTTGCGAAAGAACTTTTGGCCTCAAAGACGGGTCGTCTCGTCGCTGTCGGCAGCCGCAGTGCTGAATCGGCCCAGCGCTTCGGCAGGGATTTTCTGCCTGAAACTCCGATCAACCGTCACAGCACATACGATGCCCTGCTGGCCGATCCATCCGTTGACGTGGTGTACATTTCCACGCCCCATCCCTTCCATGCACAGTGGAGTATTCGGGCCGCAATGGCGGGCAAGCACATATTGTGCGAAAAGCCGTTGGCATTGAATTATGCCGACGCCATGACCGTTGTAGAGGCGGCGCGGGTAAATCATGTATTTCTCATGGAAGCCTTCATGTATCGCTGTCATCCGGTGGTGGAGCGGCTGATTCAACTCCTGCGTGAAGGCGTAATCCGTGATGTGCGCATGATTCACGCCAATTTTGGCTTTCACTGCGCTGTGAACTATGAACATCGACTGTTAAACAACGCCCTTGGCGGCGGCGGAATATTGGATGTCGGATGCTATCCGGTTTCGCTGGCGCGTCTCATAGCCGGCATAGCGGCGGGGAAGGAATTTCTGGACCCTGTGCATGTTGCGGCCTCCGGGATTATTGGAGAAAAAAGCCGGGTTGATGAAATGGCCTCCCTGATCCTTACATTCCCTAATAATATGGTGGCCAGTATCAGCACGACGTTGCAGTGCACGCTTAACAATGACATTCATATTTATGGCACCGGCGGCAGTATCTACATTCCCTGGCTTTGGATACCGCAGCCCAAAGACAACAAAATTTTTATCCGCTGCCCGGGAAAACCCCAGGAAGAAATCACCGTCGACGCTTCGGCCGGGGTTTACACGCTGGAAGCGGATGTGGTGGCCGCCGCTATTGAAAATCGGCAACTTGAGCCCGCTTGGCCGGCCATGCGCTGGGCTGATACGTTGGAGAACATGAAAACGCTGGATCGCTGGCGACGAATGGTGGGCGTGACCTATGATGATGAAAAGCCTGAAAATCGTCTTACGCCGCTGCACGGCGGGGCGCTAACGATCCATGAACCCACGGCGATGGAATACAGCCGCGTGCCGGGGGTTGAAAAGCCCGTGTCCCGGCTGATTTTTGGTGTTGATAAAATCAGTATTCATGATTTTCCGATGGCCCAGGCCATGCTTGATGATTACTTTCAGCGCGGCGGCAATACGTTTGATTCGGCTCATATTTACTCCATGGGCGTTTGCGAAAAGGCCCTGGGACGCTGGGCCGCCAATCGCGGTATTCGTGAACAAATCGTCATCATCGGCAAGGGCGCGCATACACCGGATTGCAATCCCACGGCCCTGACTCGCCAACTCATGGAAAGCTTGGATCGCATGAAAACAAACTATGTTGATATTTACATGATGCACCGCGACGACCCCGCCGTACCGGTGGAGGAATTCGTTGATGTACTTAATGAGCATAAACGTGCGGGACGCATCCGCGCGTTTGGCGCGTCAAACTGGAGCATTCCGCGCATTGAAGCATTTAATTTCAGCGCCCGCGCCCGTGGACTGACCGGGTTTTGCGCCATCAGCAATAATTTCAGCCTGGCTCGCATGATTCGTCCGCCCTGGACAGGGTGTATTTCAAGCTCAGACGCAGAGTGGCGGGATTTCCTGAAAGGCAATGAAATTATTCTTATGCCCTGGAGCAGTCAGGCACGCGGATTTTTTACCGATCGCGCGGCACCGGATAAAACGGCGGATGTGGAACTGGCGCGGTGCTGGTATTCACCGGATAACTTCCGTCGCCAGGAAAGGGCCCGCGAATTGGCCCGCAAACTGGGTGTCACGCCCATCGTCATCGCCCTGGCTTATGTGTTATGCCAGCCGTTCCCCACGTTCCCGATGATTGGGCCGGCCACCATTGACGAGACCCGTGAAAGCTGCGCGGCATTAAAAGTTAAACTGACCGTTGATCAGCTTCACTGGCTGAATCTGGAAAGATAATTGAGCCGTTTTCCACTTTGCAATGACCGGCGATATAATCCTCAAGATGATTGTACTGATTGATAACTATGACTCCTTCACCTACAACCTCGTGCAGCGGCTGGGAGAAATTGACGCCACGCGCGTCATAGAAGTTGTTCGCAATGATAAAATTTCCATTGACCAAATCGAAAAGTGGCAGCCGGAAAAAATTATTATCTCTCCCGGCCCATGCACGCCACGTGAAGCCGGTATCAGCAATGACGTGCTCAAACACTTTGGCCCACGGCTGCCGGTTCTGGGTGTTTGCCTGGGTCACCAGTGCATCGGTCACACATTTGGGGCGGTTGTGGAACGAAATTATCGGCTTATGCACGGCAAGACTTCGCCGATCTACCATCATAATCAGGGCCTTTTTGCGGGACTTTCAAACCCCTTTGATGCCGCACGATACCATAGTCTGGTCATCCGCCCCGGTACGTTACCTGATGACTTTACGGTGACCGCCTGGACGGAAGAAAAAGAGATCATGGGCGTGCAGCACAAGCGCTGGCCGCTGTATGGCGTGCAGTTTCATCCGGAAAGTTTTCTCACGCCGGAAGGTTACACGCTGCTGGCAAATTTTCTCAAAATCCCGGTGAACAGCGCCTCGAGTCCCGTCAAAGCGGCATAGTCGGCAAGATGGGGATGCGTCGTTGCCAAATCCCATGCTTCAAGCATGGCATGCCTGACTAATGAAATACGCCGTCGGGCCAGCGCCGCAGCCAGGATGGACCAATGGGTTTAACCGCTACAGCTCCGGGTGCCCGGATATGGCAACGTTCCAACAGAGATCCTTCCTGCAGATATAACGTGCTTAGAGCGTCGAGATAAGCCACATTGGCCTGGGCCTGCGCCAAGCGTGCGGCCAGCAGATTTGATTGCGCCAGCGATACCTGAATGGCCGTGCTTTCGCCAACTTTAAATTCGCCTTGCGTCGCGCGTAATGTTTCCGCTTGCGCTTCAGTGGTCGCGGCGGTTGCGGTAATCTGCTGTTTGTCGGTCTGGGCCTGAATGTATGCGGTGCGAACGCTTAATTCCACGGTGCGAACCGTATTGGCTAATGCGGCCTCTTCCTGATCGCGACTTAGAACCGCACTTTGATAATTGGCGGTGGGAGTACGGTTAAAAATTGGATAATTGAACGACAAGCCGCCGACAAGCTGATAGGCCGAGCCGTTAAGATTCTGAGCCGCCGGCCTGAAGGATTCAGCATAACCGGTCTTTCCCATGGTAATGAACATATTGAGGACTGGCAGCAAACCGTTGCGGGTTTGAATGACCGATAAATCACCCTGTTGAATTTGCAGGCGCGTCTGATTCAGAACCGGGCTCATTTTGAGGGCCAGTTCGGCATGCTGTTTCAGTGGCGCAATCGGGCCGCCGGGAATATACGGCCGCGTGGTAAGCCGCAGTTGATCATGCCAGAAGGGGCGGTTCACGGGAGCAATCAGGCTCAATAAGTTCAGCCGGGCTATTTTCATGGCACCGACCGCACTGACCAACTGTTCACGCGTTACGGCGGTCTGTGCTACGGCAGACGCAAATTGCGAGGGCGAAGTGCGGCCTACGCGGATCAGTTCTTTGGTTTGAGCTTCCTGTTGTTCTGCGACGTTCAAAGCAGTTTTGAGAATCTTAACATTTTGCTGCGCCAGGACATAGGCCCAGTACGCCTGCACAACATCATCGGTGATTGTCAGGGCTTCACCGCGCAATTGATAGTCTGAGATTTTTTTACCGATTCTTGCGCTTTCAATCCCGGCAAGGTTGGCCTGTAAATTGGCACCCTGAAGCAGCGCTTGCGTTACGGTTATCGAACCATTGACCGTTGAAGATTGTCCACCGCCGTTTTCACTATCGTTGAGGCCGGAATTCATAGTTCCGGAAATAGATGTGCCCGTGGGAAGTTTTTCACTCAGGCCCACATTGGCGTTTCCGGAATCGATGGTGTCAAAATGCCGGCTTCCGGGAATGTATCCGCCACTGGCGGTGACATAGCCGCCGCTGGTGGGGACGCGATTTTTGGAAGCCTGTACACCGCCGGTGAGTGTTGGATCAAAGGCCCCGCGACGAGCTTCAATTTGTTCCTGGGAAAGCGCCGGATTAAACCGTTGTACCAGCAGAGCGGGGTTATTTTTCAATCCAATAAGCAGCGCATCCGAAAGCGATAAATCAATTATCTTTCCGGAACTGGAAAAACTGGTGGTTGGTACGCCACCCGGCCGCGTGGTGTCTGGCGGCAGTGCGGATGACATTTCCGTTACTGAAGTTTGCGTGGCGGCTCCGGATTCAATGGCCTGCTGATGGGCAATCGCCGAGTGCTGATAATTTTCAAAGCCACCTGAATCAATACTGGCGCAACCGCACAAACTCGCTATCGTACTGAAGGCCGCCACAGCACATAAGTACCGCTTTACCCGCGGGCCATTAAAGATGATCTGAGTTTTGCGGACCGGAGAGAACGGTTTATTCATATCGGAGAGCCTCAATGGGATTAAGCCCGGCGGCACGTCGGGCGGGGTAATAGCCGAAGAAAATACCAATCGCAGCGGAAATGGACAGGGCAAGAATAACCATGTGCGGCTCAACTTGTCCGGAAAAATTCCGGAACTTAACGTAATGTGCCGCCACCACGCCGACCACCACGCCGATGATCCCTCCCAGGACACTGATCAGTGTGGCCTCAATGAGAAACTGCCTTAATATATCGCGCCGCCGCGCCCCGATGGCCTTGCGAATGCCGATTTCCCGTGTGCGCTCCGTCACTGTTACCAGCATGATATTCATGATGCCAATTCCGCCGACCAGCAACGATATGGCCGCCACCGAGCCAAGCAGCATGGTGAACGCGTTGACGATCCGGCTGGAAATTTTAATGATTTGCAGCTGGTTGGAAATCCAGAAATCATCCTCATCCCCGGAGATAAGCGAGTGGCGTATGCGCAAAATCCGCTGCGCCATCGCCTGCACGCGGTTGAGGTCCGAAGCATGCCGTGCCTGTATGTCGATACGATTGAGCGCCACCGCCCGACCCAGCAGGTCGGTCATGGCGGTGGTATAGGGAAGCAGCACCTGATTGTCCGGATCAAACCAACCCTGTCGGCCTTTGGGCACCAGGACACCGATCACTTTAAATCGCACCGTTCGCACGGTGATGGTGTGGCCCAGCGGATCCTGCGATCCGAAAAGTCGTTCCGCAGTTTCCGGACCGATCACAGCGACTGTGGCCATGTCGCGGCAATCAAAATCGTTGAACATGTGACCGCTTTGCACCTGAAAATCATGAATCAGAATATAGGTGGGAGCGCAACCGAAGGTATTACAGAATGTCGAATTTCCACCCCATTTCACCGGTTCATTGGAGGCCACCACCGGCGATACGTATTTGACGCCGGTAATTTTGAGCATCGACCGGGCGTCGCCGAGAGTCAGTGGATACGCCGCCCCGTGCAGCACCGGCGGTATCTTCGGATTGTGGGGGAAAATCGTAATGGTGTTCTTGCCCATGCGCGAAACCCATTTGACAACGTGCTGCTCGGCACCGTTGCCCAGCGCCAGCATGGCGATGACGGCGGCAACGCCCAAGATCATGCCCAGCATCGTCAGGATGGAACGGAGCTTGTTGGCCAACATGCTGCGTAAAGCGATTTTAACGGTGGTCCATAAGAGCATGTTTATTCTCCTGTGTGGTGCGGTTCGGAACTTAATGCCGGAGCCAGTCCGGTGTCCACATGCTCGATACATTGCCGATGTGAATCACGACTTTCTGCCCCGGCTTAAGCCCCTGGAGCACCTGCCAATCAAGGTCATTGCGTTCGCCCAATGTGACATTCTTCACCTGCTGCTTGCCGTTGGAATCGACCACCGTCACAGTATCCTGGCCGTTCTGGATGACCACCGCCTGCAACGGAATATACAGGACGTCCGGCAGTTTGTCGGCGAAGATATCGACATTGGCGGTCATGCCCGGCTTAAGCATTTGCTTCCGCTTTCCCAGCACCTCAATTTTGGACTGAAAGGTGACAATATTGCTGGTGGACGGGTTGGTGCCGCCGGAAGTTTGGTCCTGAATGGATTCCGGCGCGATCAACACCACGCGCCCGGGGAACACAATGCCCGGCGCGCCAGCCGCAGTAATTTCCACCTTCTCACCGATTTTTACGTGATTGATGTCGCTTTCATTGATGGTAGCATTAACATAAATATGGGATGTGTCCACCAGGGTCATCACGGTGGTCCCGCCGCCGACATTGTTGGTCGCCGACGCGATCACCTGCCCCTGCTGCACATCCACATTGGCCACGTAACCGGTAAATGGCGCGGGGACCTTGCAGTACTTCAAGTTGGTATTGGCCTGACTGAGACTCGCCTTCGCTTTCTGAATAGCAACCAGATCCAGGTCAACGTTAAGCTTTTGCAGTTTAACCTGCAGCGCCTGCTGCTTGAGTTGCGATATTTGAACCTCGGCGAGTCGGGCGGCCTGCTGATCCCTTACCAGCGTGGTGTAATCCGTGTCATACGTCTGTTGGGGCTCGAGGTTCTCTTTTAACAGCGTCGCGTCGCGCCGCACATTAAGTTGATCATTTTTTACCTGCGCCTGCGCCGAGAGCAGATTGGCCTCATCGGTTAGGCGCGAGGTGATGAGATTTTCCTTTGCAATTTCATAACTTACGTTTGCCGCGCGCAAGGTCAGCTTCGTCTGGTCCAAATCCTGCTGCGCAATGGTCACGGCCTGTAACTCCAACGTGGGATCAACCGTAAGAATAACCTGCCCCTTTTTTACTAAATCACCAATTTGAATCTGTTCATCAGCATTGCTGGCGCTCAACGGCAGGCTGGTAATTTCGCCGCCCGCCTGGCATTTAATATCGACGGTCCGATTCGCCTGCACATTACCCGTGGCATACACATGCACCGTCAGTGTGCCGTGTTTAACCACCGCAGTATGCACTTTTGGCGCAGCGGTCGCGTTTGCCGCCTGATAATAGTGATATGCCGCCGCGCCGCCGGCGACCACTACCGCGATAACTCCGATGAGTATTAAACCTTTTTTCATCCGTACCTGTTCCGCTTGTTGCGGCTCCTTTGTTGGGGATTCCCTAATTCTATTTTACTCAAACGCTCCGCATGCCGAGCTTAACCCGCCTGGGCGACCAGCTCTCTTGCCGAGCGATTATGCTCAATAATATTGACAATCTGACCGTCACGAATCTGCACTTCGCGCCGGCAATGCCGGGCTACGTTCGAGTCATGAGTGACAATGACAATCGTGCGGCCCTGGTCATTAATTTTGTGAAACACGTCCAGAATTTCCCGGCCCACCCGCGAATCGAGATTTCCCGTTGGCTCATCCGCCAGAATGATCGCCGGGTTTGTCACGATCGCCCGGGCTATGGCCACACGCTGGCGCTGGCCGCCAGATAGCTGCGTAGGTTCATGATGCATTCTATCAGCCAAGCCCACGGCCTCCAAGGCCTTCCGGGCCGCGGCTTTGGCATCTTTATGCGCGGAATACAAAAGCGGTAATTCAACATTTTCCAATGCTGAAAGCCGGGGCAATAAATTAAAATTTTGAAACACAAACCCGATCAGACGGTTACGAATATCCGCCAGTTTATCGCCGGTAAGTTTGGATACATCCTCGCCGGAAATAACGTACGTTCCCGCGTCAAAATCATCAAGGCACCCTAAAATATTCATCAATGTTGATTTACCGCTGCCGGAAGGCCCGGTGATTGCCACCATGTCGCCTTCTTGGATCGATAAATCAACTTTAT
>JAKATV010000393.1 GCA_021818565.1 Planctomycetota bacterium | reverse complement strand
TGCAGTGAAATCACGGGTTGTTTAGGCCGTTTAGGTTGATTCGAGCAGGCAACCAGAGCCAGGAAAATGATTCCGCTAAACGCCGCCAGCGCCAGAGTATTTTTACGATTCATTATTTTCAACATTTTCTGCACCCTTGCAGGCCCGTCTTTTCCGCGTAAAAGCGCTAGAGCCGATTCTCGCTAGCATAACCCCGTGAGGGCGGAAATGCCAAGGGAATACTCAACGAAAATTATTAAATTGGACCGGAACTTCCGGCGGTTTGGCGCGTAAATCAGCTATGACCGCCTGCAGGTCATCCTTCTTGGCTCCGGTAACCCGTAAAGATTCCCCTTGAATACTGGCATTGACCTTTAAGCCCAGATCCTTGATTCGCTTTTGCAAAGCCTTGGCGGTTTCGCGATCAATTCCGCTTTTGAGTTTAATTTTTTGCCGGACAGTATTGTGGGTTGCGGATTCCAGCTTCTGTTTATCTAAACTTCTGGGATCCACCCCGCGCTTGACCATTTTGGAAATAAGTACCTGGATCACGGCATCAAGTTGGGTTTCGTCATTGGCCGTAACGGTGAGGAGTTTTTCCTTTTTATCCAGCTCGGAAACGGCGGCCGCTGAACCGCGAAAATCAAAACGCGTGGCAATTTCCTTTTGCGCCTGTACCACCGCATTGTCGAGTTCCTGAAGATTGACCTCATTGACAATATCAAATGATGAGTCCGCTGCCATTAAAATACTCCTTATTCATATTCGCTGGCCTGCCGTCACGCCGGCCGGGGAAGCCAGTCAAGTTCAAGCCTTACCACCCGCGGTATTTAATATTATCCGAAGCCGTGGTTTTGCGCAACAAAAATCGGTATATCGGCCCAATAACGGCTGCTATTACCAGCGTCCAGATCACCGCCAGCAGGACATATTTCGCCCAATCCGGATTTTCAGGCACCGCAACAAGTTTGCTACTGCCGAGTCGTCCCTGCTGAACCGCCGCCGACACCGTAGTGACAAAAGCCGGCAATATCCCGCCTGACGCCAGCAACAAAAAACACCCATGCCGCCGCATGCGGGTTAATTCAAGACAATGGTCAGCGCGCCATAGACTCATGTGATAACCTTGTTGAGCGGATAGCTGATCAAGCCCGTTGCGCCGGCTCGTTTGAGCATGGGTATGATCTCGCGCTCCAATTTTTCTTCCAGAATGACTTCCACCGCAATCCAGGAACCGTCGGCCAGCGCCGAGATTGTTGGTGATTTTTCCGCCGGCAGTATCTTAAGCACCGCCTCAAGCTTTTCTTTAGGCGCATTAAGTTTCAGCCCAATTTTTTCTCTGGCGTTAATGGCCCCCTGCAAAAGCAAGGCGATATTCTCAATTTTTTCGCGCTTAAGCGGATCATTCCAGGCTTTGTGGTTCGCTATGAATCGCGTGGTGCTGGTAAGCAGCGTATCAACAATGCGCAGATTATTGGCGCGGATGGAAGACCCCGTTTCGGTAATATCGACAATGGCGTCCAACAACCGGGCCTTTACCTCGGTGGCTCCCCAACTGAATTCCACGCGCACCGGGATATTGCGTTCAAGAAAATACTGCCGGGTAACGTTCACAAGTTCCGTGGCAATAACCCCGTTGCGCAGATCTTCCGGGCCTTTGACTGAAGATTCCTGCGGAACAGCGAGAACCCATCGCGCGGGGCGACTGGTGGCCTTGCTGTACACCAGTTCGGCAACCTCATGGATGTCCGATTTGTTTTCCTTAATCCAGTCCGAGCCGGTCAACCCGACATCAATGACATTTTCTTCCACATACCGCGACATCTCCTGGGCACGGAAGAGAACCACTTCAATCGCGGGATCATCAATGGACGGAAAGTAGCTGCGGTCATTGATGGATATCCGCCAGCCGGCTTTGGCGAAAAGATCAACGGTGGCATTTTCCAGGGAACCCTTGGGAATGCCAAGCCGGAGAATATTTGAGGAGGGCTTTAACATATATAACTCCATTGGAATAGCGGCTGCGCCGGAAAATAAATGTCTAAGGCGCGGCCCATTGTCAGTTTATTTACGTTTCCCGGCGTGAGGTTTCGTCTTGGCGGGATGCTTGGTAGTGCCGGCCGCGGATTTGCCGCCGGAAGCCTTTGCCGGGGCATGGCTTACGGGTTGCGGTTCAGCGGGCTGAACCTTCGCCGGTGGTGTAGCGGTGGACGCGTTGACCGTCGGCGGCGCAAGGATGGGAGAAGGAATCTTGGCGGCTTTCGGCCAGACTTTAGGAACCCACTCGTCAATTTCCTTCCGCACGCCATGATGGAATTTCAACATATCGCCAGCCCGAATATGCTTTTCGAGAACATGCTGCATTTCAGGAATATTAGTCTCGGGAGGAAAGCATTCTTTACTGATAAGCCAGAGCTGTAATTTGGTATCCACCGGGGCTGCTGAAACGTCAAAACATTCCAGAGCCACAACCGCTTCGACATAAGAATTCATACCCGCCAGCGTTTGCAGATATTTACGGATATCCGCTTTTTTCATCGCGCGCAGCCCATCCAGGCTCATCTGATGTTCGCGATCAAAGATCGATTGAAGTGTGCGATGAAGCATGGCGCAACGCGCTTCAGCAAAGGGGTAGCGTACACCCAGCGAAGCGGCCAGTTCAATGGCGGGCGTCACGCGCAGTTCGTTAAAATCCACAACCGAACTCATGATGCGCGTTTCCGCGGAAAGCAAACGCCCGGAATCGCAATCAAATTCCAGAAATCCCCGCACCAGCCGCGCCAGCGGTTCGAGTTTTTCAGGATGGCCCGCCGGTGCGGCCTTAATAAGCCGTTTGATTATCTTGTTCAGCGCGTCCAAATTGGGACCCGATTTACTCATAGCAACCTCGTTATTACGTAAAACTGTCGGGGGTTTCAGCGGGAGGAATTTCTGTCCCGCCGGGGGTACCGCTTTGCTCCTTGCCGGAGGCCGCATCCAGAGCCTTGAGCACTTCGGCCTGGCGCTTTAAGGATTCATCCAGCAGAAACGATATGCGCGGGGCATAGCGAATTTTCATACCGTCCGCCACGTGCTTTTGTATCACACCGCGTGCGGAAACCAATCCGCTCATGACCGTGGATTCCGGACGATCGGATAAAATACTGATATACACGCGTGCTTCGCGTAAATCCGGCGAAACCGAAACGCGTGTGACACTTAGCAGCCCGTTGACCCGCGGATCAGATAGTTCCCGCAGGATCGCCTCGCTGACCAGACGGCGAACCTGTGATTCAACTTTCTGCTGCCTGATACTCATGTGATTTATTTCCAGTTCGCCAAGCACGCATCGTGCATGTCACGTCGCATCCCTGCGCCAACCGCTTTGGCTGCGCCACGAACAACCTGATACTCTTTAAAGAGTTCTTGCAACATCCACGGTCTTATACGCTTCCAGCCTATCGCCGACTTTTATATCGTCATAACCGGCCAGTTTAATACCGCATTCCAACCCGCCGCGAACCTCACGCACATCATCCTTAAATCGTTTGAGGGATTCCAAGGCGAGATTTTCCACGACCACCACGCCGTCGCGAATTAAGCGATATTTGTTATTGCGTTGCAAAACGCCGTCTGTAACCATGCAGCCGCCGATATTACCCAGGCGTCCAACGCGAATAACCTGCCTGATTTCCGCATGACCCAGGGATTGTTCCTGCTGCTCGGGTGACAACATGCCGCCCAAGGCCTTGCGAATATCGTCGGTTATCTCGTAAATCACCCGATAAAGTCGGATTTCAACTTGCAACTGTTCGGCCAGCTTTCGCGCTGATTCATCCGGCACAACCGAGAAACCCACGATAATAGCGCCGGAAGCATCGGCTAAAAGCACATCGCTTTCGGAAATACCACCCACAGCGGCATGGAGCAGTTTTACCTGCACTTCATCGGAAAGTTCTTCGGTCATCGTCTTTTTCAAGACATCGACCGATCCCTGCACATCGGCCTTAAGAATCATATTGAGTTCTTGAACCTTGTCGCGCTTGATCGTGTCGAACAGATTATCCAATGTAACTTTCTGCCGCCGGATAATCTCCTGCTGACGATCCGCCTGCGCACGCTCCTGTGCCATGGCTTTAGCCTGGGCTGGATCCTCCACCACATACATGGAATCGCCGCCCACAGGCACGTCATCCAGGCCAATAACCTCTACAGGCATTGACGCGCCGGCCTCGGAGATACTGTGGCCCTTGTCATCCAGTAATTGTCGCACGCGGCCCGAGGAAGGCCCACAGACAATGGAATCACCAATTCGCAAGGTGCCATTGCGTATGATCACGCGTGCTACCACGCCACGCAGCGGATCCATAAATGCTTCCACCACCGACCCGCGGGCCGGCATATCGCTGGAGGCTTTTAATTCTCGCAGCGTCGCCACATAGTCCAGATATTCAATAAGTTCCTTCACTCCGGCACCGGTGGCCGCGCTGGTGCGGACGACTTCAACGTCTCCGCCCCACTCCGCCGGATTAAGTCCATGCTCGGCCAATTGGCCTAAAACACGATTTGCGTTGGCTTCGGGTTTATCAATTTTATTCAGCGCCACGACAATCGGCACATTGGCCGCTTTGGCGTGGCTGATGGACTCAACGGTTTGCGGCATGACGCCGTCATCAGCCGCTACCACGAGCACCACTACGTCCGTGACATTGGCCCCGCGCGCACGCATCGCCGTAAAAGCCTGGTGGCCCGGCGTATCAAGGAAGGTGACGCGCTTGGCCTTGCCATCGGATCCGGTGATGGTCACGGTATAGGCACCAATATGCTGCGTGATACCCCCCGCCTCACCCGCCGCGACATTACTGGACCGAATTTTATCTAAAAGGCTGGTCTTTCCATGATCGACATGTCCCAGCACGGTTACGATCGGTGGGCGGAGCGATTTTTCCGCCGCCAGTTCACGTTGAGCGTATTGGCGTTCCATGGCCATAAAAAGTGATTCTTTTTCTTTGATCAGCAATTCAACGCCATATTCCAGTGCCAACAATTGTGCCGCGGCAACATCGATGGGCTGATTGACCGTAGCCATTGTGCCGTGTTCCATGAGTTTTTTCAGCAGATCGCCGGCTTTAACACCTAATAATTCAGAGAGTTCCCGCGCGGTTACCGGCGGAGTAACTGAAATAGAACTGGGACGCTGATATTCAACATGAGTGGTTTGTTCGCGCTGTTGCGACTTATTTAAAGCACGGCGATGGGCGCGGAGTTTGCCGCCCGTGGCGGAAGCCAGACGTTCCGCGCGGTCCACCAGATCGGCATCCGTCCAGTAACCTGCGGCAAGTTCAGGGCCGGCATCGGCGGTACGACCTGATGCATTACGGATATTGCGTCCACCTTTGCGACGGGGAGAATGTCCTTCTTCATCATCGTTCCGTTCGGTTTGATGGCGTCCCTTATTTCGACCGGAGAAACTGCCGCCTCCAGGTTGCCGATCCATCATCGGACCACCGCCGGAGGATGGTCCGGGTGCCGGGCGTGGTCGCGGCTTGGGAGCCGAGACCGGTTCCGGGGCTTCCACTCGCACCACTTTGGGGCCTTGTAATTGAGCAGGCGTGGGCACGTTGCGCGGGCCAACCGGCGTTACGACCAGTTTAGCCACCACGTTCGGTACGCCGCGCGGAGTAACTTTTACCAAAGGCTTGACCGGCTTGACGGGTGCCACGGGAGCAACTTGGGCCGCGGGAGCAACGACCTCAGGCGAAACGGGTTTGACGGGTGCTGACGGCTGGGCCGCCGCAGCACTATCGGCAACGTCGGCAGAATGATCCTGAGCCTGTGTCTCCGGTGCCGCTACATGGGATGAGCGGCGCTTAGGAGCATCGGAGGCAATGGGGCTTTCTTCCGATATGACCTCTGACGGCTGTGAGTCCGCCGCGGAAACTTCGGGTACGTGCAGCGTATCAACCGTGTCGGAATCAGATCGTGATATATCCGATTCCTGTGTATCGGATTTTTCCGAGGTTTCGACGGCCACGCCGCCATCAGCACTGTTGTTATCCGCTGAGGCATTCTCGGAGGCGGGCTTGCGTCCGCGCCGTCCCGGTTTGCGTGCAGTGCCGTCCGTTGCCGTGGACTTGGGACGGCCTACACGGGTCTTTTTAACCTTTTCCACATCGACATGCGCGGTTCGCTCAACTGCGGTTGTCGGTGATGTGGTACTGAACCATTCGCGAATGGTAGCGGCAAGCCCCACACTGACCACGCTAAGATGGCTGTCGATTTTGGGAACGCCTTCCGCTTCACACTTGGCGATGATCGCTTTGCTGTCAACGCCAAGCTCGCGGGCAATTTGGAATACTTTCTGTGGTCGCAATGAAAACTCCCGTAAAGCGAAACGCCGGACAAGCTATTGCCCGGTCTTGCCGGCGTCCAATTAATTCGATGACGCCGGTTCTGATGCATCAATACCTTGAGCCTCAGCTTGTCCTGTCCCGGTGTCGCCCGTTGATTCCGCATTTTCTGATGGGGCCTCTGACGCAGCCGGTTCCGCAGTGGTAGCGGCATCCGCCGCCAAATCTTCCTGCTTGGCCGCCTCCGCATCCGCGATTTTCCGAGCCTTGTCTTCTTCCTCAACACGTTTGCCGGCCTCTCGGCCTACATCAATAACCCGTTTCGCAAACTCCTCTGTAAGCTCAAGCTCTTTGACCAGAGGTTCAAATCCGACTTCCTGTAAATCGCGCAGGTCAATAATTCCCAGGGCCACCAGACGATCTATAAATTTATCATCCACGCCCTCAATGGTTCGCATGGCTTTTTCCAGATCATCCAATCCCTTGCTGTACTCGCCGGGGGTGAGAATATCGATATCCCAACCGGTTAATCGGGCGGCCAAACGGACATTTTGCCCGCGTTTTCCGATCGCCAGTGAAAGTTGTGTTTCATTGACCACAACCGTGGCGCGACCCAATTCAAAATTCAGAGAAATTTCCACAATTTCAGCCGGCTTAAGCGAATTGGTAATCAATACCTGAGACGATTCGTTCCAGCGAACGATATCAATTTTTTCACCGCCGAGTTCATCGACAATATTTTTAATACGGCTCCCGCGAACGCCAACACAGGCACCCACGCAATCCACCTTTGTATCAATGGACGATACGGCTATTTTGGTTCTATAGCCGGCTTCCCGCGCCAAAGCCTTCACTTCAATAATTTTTTCCTGAACTTCCGGAACTTCCAGTTCAAAGAGCCGACGGATGAAGTCCGGGTGCGATCTGGACAACACAATTTTGACATGGTTTCCCACATCACGCACTTCCAGAACCAGACAGCGTATGCGTTCCCCAACATGATGGGTTTCACCCGGAATTTGTTCACTTTTTGGCAGGAATCCTTCACAGCGTCCCAGATTGATGGATAACGCATTTCCTTCCACTCGGGCCACAGCACCGGTAATGATCTGTCCTTGCCGATCGGCAAATTCTTCCAGAATGCTGCCACGCTCATCTTCGCGGATTTTCTGGATCAACACCTGCTTGGCGGTCTGGGCCGCAATCCGGCCGAATTCGCGGTAATCAATGAGTGTGCCGTTTTTATTTACCTGAATATCACCGCTCATGCGGTCGATGGTGCAGGCCACGTCTTCCGCCTCGCCGTAAAATTTCCGAGCCGCGGAATGCAGGGACATTTCGATATCATTAAAGATGGATTCCTTCTCAATATTTTTATCGCGAGCGATGGAATCTACAATTCTTAAGAGTTCCTGATTCATAATATATGTGACCTCAATTCATGCAAAATTGGCACCGCTGGGATCCTGCACATAAAGTGTGCAATCCTCCGGCACGGCAACAAGTCCGCCGGTTTTATGCAATCTCCGGCTGTACCTTAGCCGTAAATAGCGCCGTCACACCACATACGGTGTGATCTGGATCAAGGTTAAAGACACATTTGAAATGTCAACCTTGCAGACCCACCCTGTGGTGACTGCAGCCGGGTATACCGCGGCAGCGCGAGGTTGTCACCCTCACGTTGCAACATAATTTAGCTCAACAGCATGCATAACGCTACGCACCTGAACAAAACCACCGGCCTCCAGCACGGAAACGCCAATCGTTCCGAATCTGGAATTTTGTATTATAACCCCTTGCGAAAATTACACAAATTGGCTGCCAGGCCCATGTCATACCGGGCCATTTCGAGTGTGTCGCGTCGCAATAGGTCCGGGAAAGCCCAAGCGATGCGTGTTTCCAAGACCAACCATTCTCTTAGCGACGGTTTTTATGCCGGCGATTTTGCCGCCTGCCCGGATTAATGCCACGCCTGTTCGGCACGATAAATGCTCATCGGAATGCTCATCGGCCATTGACATTCGGCACCATCCGCGCCATTATCCGGACTGGTTCGTCAAAGCGGTTGACGCACCGGAAACTCGCCCACGTTATAGAGGTTATAAATGAGCCAGTCCCACAAAGAATTTCCCGCACTGTGGCGGCATCCCGCCCCCATTCATTTTGATTCCAGATGGCCGCGCTGGGCTAAATTTCTGGTGGTGATCATCGCCATCGCGGTCGCGTTTGTTGTTGACAAACCCATTGGGCAATGGGCGCTGGGAAATCCCATCAAATTCAAATCGGATATCAACCTTGAAATGATCATGCTCATGCAGTGGGGACAATGGACGTGTTCCGTTCTGGTCATTATTGCCGTGGCATTGCTGGATAAGCAGGGGCGAAAAAAGGCTATTGCGCTGGCCGTGGGATGTATTTGCGCTGTGGCCGTGTGCTATCTGATTAAGGGCTTGTGCGGTAGAGCCAGGCCATGGGTTCTCACGCAGGGCAAGTACGGCTTTTTTGGCCCAGCCTATGGGTTTGCCTCCGCAGCCTACCAGTCCTTCCCCAGCGCCCACACCAGCGGAGCCTTTGCACTTACCGCAGGATTATCCTGGTTTTATCCCCGCGGCCGAGCCTTATTTTACGGCTTAGCTCTGGATGTCGCCTTTCAGCGGGTGATTCGCCATGATCATTATCCATCCGATGTTATCGCCGGAGCCTTATTGGCCGTAACTATTGTGCGCAGCGTACTGGCCTGCAGCTGGCCGGGGCGTCTAATCGCCGCCATGCCCACCCCGTGGCAAAAGTGGATTTTCACAGATAACCAGCCGCAATAAAAAAAGGGTCGATCCTCGCGGATCGACCCTTTAACTTTTACAGCAACAGACGAAATGCCTTACTTGATAAACAGCATTTCGCGGTACGTCGGCAACGGCCAGAGGTCATCGGAAACCATCGTCTCCAGAAGATCGCCCGCTTGCCGCACGGCATTCATTGCGGGAATCAATTTATCCAGCGAATACTTGGCATGGGCCAGCGTATCACCGGAAGCATGATGTTCGGAATGATGCACCAGTGCATCGGATTTTTTCTGCATATCACTGATGGCCAGTGCAAGGCCGGCGAGCAGTTTTTCCTGTTCAGCCAGCGACGCCGCCGGAACACCTGCCGCCTTGGCCGCTCCGATGGACTTGGCGACATTTTTCTGATACTCCAAGGCCGCGGGAATAATCATGGTCTTGGCGATCACGGTGGTCATCTGAACTTCGATATTGATCGTCTTGACATATTTTTCCAGATAGATTTCGTAGCGGCTGTGAACTTCACGTTCGGTAAGTACCTTGTATTTACCAAACAGCTCAATGGATTCTTTGGAAATCAGATGTGGAACGGCATCCACTGTGGTTTTCAGATTCGGCAGGCCGCGTTTTTCCGCTTCCTTGTGCCATTCTTCCGAATAGCCGTTGCCGTTGAAAATCACGCCCTTATTTTCTTTAATAATCGCGGCCAAAAGTTCCTGTACGGACTTGTTGAAATCCTTACCGGACTTGTGGTCAGCTTCCAGTTTGCTGGCGATGTAATCCAGCGATTCCGCAACGATGGTATTGAGCACCGTGTTGGGTGTGGCAACGGATTGCCCCGATGACACTGCGCGGAATTCAAATTTGTTGCCCGTGAAGGCGAACGGTGAGGTACGGTTACGATCGCCGGCATCACGCGGCAGCTTGGGAAGCACGGTCACGCCGACTTCCATGTGGCCGCCCTTCTTGGTGGTCTTGGCACCACCCGCTTCAATTTGCGTGATGATGTCCTGCAACTGATCGCCAAGATAAATCGAGATAATCGCCGGCGGCGCTTCATTGGCCCCCAGACGATGATCATTTCCCGCCGAGGCGATTGCCACTCTCAGTAGCGCGGCATGTTTATTAACCGCCCGGATAACTGCGGCACAAAATACCAGGAACTGGGCATTTTCATGCGGCGTATCGCCGGGGTTGAGCAAATTTTCCCCGGTATCAGTCGCCATGGACCAGTTGTTGTGTTTACCGGAACCATTGACGCCGGCAAACGGCTTTTCATGCAGCAAGCAGGCCAGACCATATTTCTCGGCAACGCGGCGCAGTGTTTCCATCGTGAGCATCTGATGATCGTGAGCCAGGTTGCTGTTCTCAAAAATCGGGGCGATTTCATATTGGGCCGGTGCCACCTCATTGTGGCGGGTTTTTACCGGCACACCCAGTTTGTAAAGTTCCTGCTCCGCTTCCAACATGCAGGCCAGAACACGTTCCGGAATGCTGCCGAAATAGTGATCTTCCATTTCCTGACCCTTGGGCGGTTTGGCACCAAACAGGGTGCGGCCGGCATTGATCAGGTCCGGACGGGCAAAATAGAAATTGCGGTCGATGAGGAAATATTCCTGCTCCGGGCCGACGGTGGTAAATACTTTCGTGGCACTGTGATTACCAAAAAGTTTCAGCACCCGCATGGCCTGAATGGACAGCGCTTCCATGGAGCGCAACAGCGGTGTTTTTTCATCAAGTGCTTCCCCGGTCCAGGAAACAAACGCGGTGGGAATAACCAGCGCCGTGCCGTTGGGGTTTTCCAAAATATAAGCCGGACTTGTGGGGTCCCAGGCGGTGTAACCGCGAGCCTCAAAGGTGGCCCGGATGCCGCCGGATGGGAAAGATGAGGCATCAGGTTCGCCCTGAACCAGTTCCTTGCCGGAAAATTCCAACATCGCCCCGCCGTCCTCGGTGGGGGCGACAAAACTGTCATGCTTTTCCGCGGTAACACCGGTCAATGGATGAAAAATATGCGTGTAGTGGGTAGCGCCTTTTTCCACCGCCCAATCCCGCATGGCCGCCGCCACCACATCCGCGATGGAAGGATCCAGCGCCAAACCCTTTTTAATGGTCTGTTGAAGTTTTTTGAATACCGGCTTGGGCAAGCGGGCTTTCTGGACTTCTTCGTTAAACACATTGCTGGCGAAAATTTCCTTGACGGTTTTTTCCTTGAAATTTACGCGAGGAGGAATGGTTCGGAAGTTAGTTAGTGCGACTACCGCCGCATGACGAGCATTTGATGCACCCATAACTGAAAGACTCCTGTAGAAAAGCGACTCATGACTATCCGCCGGAAAATTCAAAGCGGCTCCTTTCGGGAAAGGCGGCCATTTTACCCGACACCGCAAAACTGGCAATATAAAGCATCAGAATTCCTAAACGAACCGGGAAATGCGGAGTATTTGGGCTTTTCCAATCCGCCGGTTTGTCTGCAAAGGATTCAAAGCCCTCCATTCGACTTTCGCCTGCACCCTGATTGCGAAACTTCGCTACAAGCGACAGGTTCGCACGTGCCGATGCTGATAAAAGCATCAGAACGACCTTCCCGATGATTATAATGCAAGCAGCGTGCCGATGGTGGAATCGCCATAATTTTTTTATTTGTCTGCACAATTTCAGTGCACATCAATTTTAAACCCGCACGCTCCGCCTTTTTTTTAAGCAATCCCAATACCCACAGAACCGACCGTAACCTTACCCCTGCTCCAGCGCCGCTTCTGCCGCAATTCGCATAACGCCTCGCGGCGCGGATTTGCCGGTGAAGCCTTCAAACTGGACCACTGCCTGGCGTACCAGCATTTCCAAGCCCTCGATAGTCTGGGCACCTTGTTTGCCTGCAATATCCAGAAAACGGGTTCGCCGTGGATTATAAACCGTGTCAAAAGCCACCATGGTGGAATTAATGACACTCATATCATCCACCGGGGTTGTCTTGACATGGGGGGACATGCCCGCCGGCGTACAATTGATGACGACATTGCAATTCGTTTTGCGAAATTCATCCAGCAGCGCTGCCGACACATGGCCGATTTTTCCGTTGAATTCATACGCCAATTCCTGGGCACGCTTCAATGTGCGGTTGTACACCACCACCGTCGCTCCCAGAGATGCCATACCCGCAACCAAGGCTCGTGCCGCTCCGCCCGCTCCCAGCACGGCCACACGTTTGAACGCCAGGTCGGTTAATTTCCAGCCCGTGGCGGCACGCATGGCTTCGATGGCTCCATACCAGTCGGAATTAGTGCCTCCAACCGAACCATCCGATGGAAAATAAAGCGTGTTGATAACCCCGATGCGCGCCGAAGTCTCATCCAGCATCCCCCCGGAACTTTCCAGATATCGCGCCGCATGGGCCTTGTGGGGAATGGTAACGCTGGCACCGCGGAAATTTAAATCCCGCAGGCCACGCAGGGCATTAACGGTG
>JAKATV010000241.1 GCA_021818565.1 Planctomycetota bacterium | reverse complement strand
GCAACTTATTGCGCCTTGGATTCGTGGGATGCAATCCGTCGGCGTGGCGGCCTGTGCCAAACATTTTGCCGCCAATGAGCAGGAAACTAATCGTATGACGATTGACTGTATTGTCAGTCGTCGGGCCTTGGAGGAAATCTATCTGCCGCCGTTTCGTGCGGCGGTGCGACAGGGGCATGTCTGGACCATTATGGCGGCTTATAACCAACTCAACGGGTATCATTGCACCGCAAGCCGCTATCTGCTTACCGACGTGCTACGTCACCAATGGGGCTTTAAGGGCCTTCTGATGTCCGACTGGGGTGCCACACATGATACGGTTGGCCCGATGGCCGCCGGATTGGACTTGGAAATGCCGGATAACCGTTATTACAACTATGCGACCATTAAGCCGCTGGTAAAAAGCAAGCAGATCACGGTTCATGAAATTAACACCCATGTCCGAAGATTGCTGCGCATGATGATCGCCATGGGCTTTATGAAAAAGCGCGTTGAAGATCAAAGCATTCCGTTAAATAATCCGAAAAGTGCGGCGACGGCTTTTCAGGAGGCTGCCGAAGGTACGGTGTTATTGAAAAACAAAGGTGGGATTCTTCCCCTGCATCGTTCGCAAATTCATACGATCGCCGTCATCGGCCCGATGGCCACGCCGGCGATCTGGACCGGCGGCGGCAGCGGCTATGCCCCGTCGATTATTAATCCGGTAAGCATGTTGTCGGCCATTCGTCATGCGGCCGCCGGATCCGCGATCAAAGTCATTCGCATTCCGTTCAACAAAAAGCTTTCACGATTCTGGGGCTTGGGTGAATATCAGACGCCGCAGGGCAAGCCTGGCCTGAAGGCCGAATATTTCGACAACGACCGTTTGGCGGGTACGCCGGTGATGACCCGCACCGATAAGCGCATTGCCTTTAACTGGGGGCAATTTTACCCGGTTGAAACCCCCAATCGCCATTTTTCCGTCCGCTGGACTGGAACCATTACCGCCAAAACCAGCGGCACTTATCTATTTGAAGCCGCCGCTGCCGATCCGTGCCGTGTCTACCTTAATGGAAAACGAATCATCAAAATCGGCCGCTGGCAAAACGCCTTTACCAAAAAACTCAAGGGTATTTCGCTTGCGGCGGGGAAAACCTACCGCCTGCGGGTGGAATATTTTGGTTCCCACTGGAATGCGGAAATGGAGTTTGGTTATCTACCGGAGGGCAATAATCTGCTGACCGCCGCACAGAAAAAAATCATCAAACACGCGGATGTGGTCATAGCCTGTATGGGTTACGGCCCCAATATGGAACACGAAGGAGCGGATCATACCTATCACCTCTGGGCACCGCAGGATCAGTATCTGCGGGAAGCCGCGGGGATTAACCCCCATACCATCGTGGTACTTAACGCCGGGGCCGGGGTGGGTATGGCTCCATGGATTCACCGTGTCGCCGGCCTAGTGGACGCGTGGTACCCGGGTGAAAACGGAAACACCGCCGTGGCTGATATTTTATTTGGAAAAATTGATCCAAGTGGTCGTTTGCCGGACAGCTTCGGGAAGCATTGGCGGGATGATGCCGCTTATGGCCACTTTCCGGGTCATGATGGACAAGTGCTGTTTAATGAGGGCATTTATGTAGGCTATCGCTGGTTTGACAAGCGGCATATCCAACCTCGCTTCTGCTTTGGCGATGGGCTTTCTTACACCACATTTTCCTTTGGAGGTTTAGCCGTAACATCCAAGGGCGCAGGCAAGAATCGCGTAATAGACGTGGCCGTGCCGGTGACCAACACCGGCAAAATGGCCGGAGCTGAAGTGGTGCAACTTTATGTGCGCCCCATGGAGGACCGGGCGAACCGCTGTGTTCAGACCCTGCGGGCATTCGCACGCGTAAATCTTAAAGCAGGCCAGACGGCAACCGCCCATCTGCATTTGCATTGGAAAGATTTCGCGTATTTTGATTCCGGTCGAAATACTTGGCGAGTTCCTTCCGGCAAGTATCAACTTGCGGTTGGTTCCTCGAGCCGGTATACACCCTCGACAGCCACTGTGCATATCAGGGAGTAATCGGGTGCTGTTGACCATTACGATACAGCATTTTGCGGCCCGCTATGCGGCAATGCTTCAATCGTGGTCGAAACTGCTGTGGATATGGGATATTGCCCTTCTTATCCTGGGGCTGGCTTTTTTGTGTTCCGCCCGGCGGAGCTATCGGGCATTAATTATGGCCAACTGCGCCGCGCTGGGATGGTACTTGGCGATGTTTCTGGCGCATTGGTCCTGGATTGCCGGAGCTGTTGCGGCGCTGGTAGGCACCGTGCTGGGGGTGCTGCTGGTGCCGATGATGCGCGTTGCACTATTTATTCTGGGAGCGGTTGCCGGTGGCGCTGCGGGGGTGGCGCTTTGGCATGTATTTAAGGAACCTCCGGATTACCGCTGGGTGCCGGCCATTCTGGGAGTGATTGTATTAGGCGTTGCGGGGTTGTATATATTTGAAGCCTGTGCGGTGCTCATTTGCACGCTGGAAGGAGCT
>JAKATV010000126.1 GCA_021818565.1 Planctomycetota bacterium | reverse complement strand
GCGGCGCGGCTCCTCGGAGTACCATCCGTGTCAGGTACGCCATCGTCGCCGCTTCTTGAGGGAAGCCAAAAATCATGCCGTCGCAACCCGGCGATTACTCGGACAGGCTCCTAGCAGGTGTGCTGCGGCAAAACGTAATCTGGAACTTCTGGCGGCGGCGCAGCGCGGGCGGTGAGGGTTCATCTGGGCCATTGAGCGTGGCAATTTTTGCGCTGTCGGCCCGGGCCGGTACACGTACAGGCACACAGCCAAGCGTGCGCACGTCGGCATTGGGGTTAGCGGTTATAATCATGAGTTATGACCGCAAATGCCGCGTTACATCAAGCCGCGATTTCTCCACCGCAGTATGCGGCCATTGCCGTGGATCAGTCGCTGGATATGGATCTTACATATTCTATTCCTCCAGAATTTCTACCGGTTTTACGTGTAGGATCACGCGTGCGGGTACCGCTGGGAAGGGGGAATCGGGCGGTTAATGGAACTGTTCTGGAAATTACGGATCAAGCACCCGTATTTAAGTCTGATCCGACCCTTGCTGATAAACCCGTTCCAAAACCCATTGAGCCGGAGAACCTACAGGAAGCGCTATGGAATGTCGCCGAGCCTGAACTAAAGCAACCTGCGCCTGCCGAACGCTTGAAGTCCATTTTGACGGTATATCCGGAAATTGATCCCGTTCCCGCGGACTTGCTGGAAATGGCCCGCTGGATCAGTCGCTACTATTGTTGCCCGCTGGGAATGGTGCTCTCCACGATTGTGCCGGCGGCAGTGAAAAAAAATATCCGCCTGCCCAGGCAGAACTATATTCACCGCGTGGATAATACGCCTGACGCAGGATCCGCCGATCACGGTTTTACGGCCCGCACCCAGGCCGTCTTCGCGGCGGTTTGGGACGCCTTGGCGCAAGGGCCGCTGACGGTCGATAATCTGGTAGCCAAAGCGGCGGTTTCTCAACCTATGCTCAAACGCTTTATTTCCGCGGGGTTGCTTCGGTTGGAGAAGCGCATTGTCTGGCCGGATGCCGCCCGCCTGGGGTTATCCCCAACGGCCGAGGCACCTCTGCACACCCGCGAAGATTTTGCCCTGACATCCGAACAGGCCCTGGCCATGGAGTCGCTGTTACCGCTGCTGAATCCACCACGGTTTGCCGCGCGGCTGATCTTCGGCGTTACCGGCTCAGGTAAGACCGAACTGTATATACGCTGTATTGAACAGGTTATTGCCTCCGGGCGGCAGGCCATTGTGCTGGTGCCGGAGATTTCCTTAACTGCCCAACTGGTCAGCCGTTTTACTGAGCGTTTTGAACGCGTGGCGGTGTTGCACAGCGGCATGGCCGATGCCCAGCGACATCAGCATTGGCATTCGATTGCGGCGGGCTGGGCGCAGGTTATTATCGGTGCGCGGTCGGCGATTTTTGCGCCCACGCCCAATCTGGGAATCATTGTGGTCGATGAGGAACATGAGCCTTCCTATAAACAGGATAGCGCACCGCGTTATCACGCGCGGGACCTGGCGGTGCGCCGGGGACAAATCAGTGATGTTCCGGTGTTGCTGGGTTCGGCCACGCCATCGCTGGAAACCTGGCGCAACGCCCATGAGAATCCCCATTATGGTTTAATTGAATTAAAGTCCCGGCCGCGCGGCCTGTTGATGCCGCGCGTCGTAACTGTCGATATGCGGGACGAGCGCCGCGCCCGGCGCGGGTTGCATGCCATGTCGCGGTTGCTTGAGCAGCGGCTTAAAGAAACGATCGCGGATAACGGTCAGGCGATTTTTCTGTTGAATCGACGGGGATTTGCGCATTACGTGGCTTGCCCGCGCTGTGATTTTGTTCTTATGTGCGACCGCTGCGATGCCACGATGGTTGTGCACCGCCATGCCGCTGAATCCCTTGACGCATCACCGGATTTGCCCGATCGATACATTCAATGCCATTACTGCCTGACCAGCCAGTTGCTTCCCAGCCGCTGCCCGTCATGCCAGGCTCGTCTGGTGCAGCTTGGTCAGGGCACGCAAAGAGTGGAAGAAGAATTGCGCCTCAAATTTCCGGAACTGAAAGTCGCCCGGATGGATAGTGATTCCATGCGCCGGGCCGGGCAATATCAAGCCACCTTGCAAAGATTTGCCCAGGGGGAGCTGGATATGCTTCTGGGCACGCAGATGATTGCCAAAGGTTTGGATTTTCCCAATGTGACGCTTGTGGGAGTGCTCAATGCGGATCTGGCCATGACCAGTCCGGACTTTAGAGCCGCGGAACGCACATTTCAACTGATCTGTCAGGTGGCGGGGCGCTGCGGGCGCACGCAAAGGCCGGGGCTGGTGGTTGTGCAAACCATGCAGCCGGAGGAACCCGCGATTTTATTTGCTACGCGCCATGATTACACCGCCTTTGTCCAGCAGGAACTCCAGCACCGAAAGAGCTTCAATTACCCCCCATTTGGCCGGATGGTACGCATTGTGCTTTCCGATACAGACTATCTTTCGCTGCAGGATGAGATGAAATGGCTGGCATTGATGATT
>JAKATV010000514.1 GCA_021818565.1 Planctomycetota bacterium | reverse complement strand
CTTTTCTCTGTGGCCCATTGCCGGAGAAGGGCCATTTCTGATAATGTGGGCCGCCGATCATAAAGTGCCGCCATCACCGATAAACGCACGACAAAAACCCGATCCTGTAACAGTCGCTTGATCAGGACATCGGCGAACGGTCCGGGCAATTTTACTAAAGCTTGTAGGCCTACAAGGCGCTGGGCCGACCATCTGGAAAATACGTGATTGACAATCGGTAAATTAGCGCGGCGTAAACCCCAGTTGAATAAGGCCACCCGCCCGGAACGTGGAAAGGTCATCACCGCCCCGGCCCATCGTCCCACTTGAGCGTTATACCGAAGAATATCCTTCAGGGGTGCGGATGGCTGCTGCGGCAGAGCGGCAGCCTCGCTCAATTGGCCCAGTGTTCCAGCCAAGGCTTGCTCAATAAGTGCTGTGCGCGTTACGCGGCCGGTTCCGGGCGGTACTGCGTGATTCAGCGCTTTTTGATAGGTGGCAACCGCGGAATCCGGCAGGCTGTAAACCTTCCGCATCAATGGCCAAAGCCACAGCGCCAGAACTACCAGCACAATAGGAATTATTATCAGTGCCGCGGAAAGCACCCAGGATTTTTCTTCCCGGTTTGGAAGCATTGTCACTCCATTGACGTATTACATGGCATTACTTTGTCGGAGGCTGTTCCGCCATGGCTAAAATTATTTTCCAAATTTCCTCCGGCACCGGCATAACCGACAATCGACCCAGCCGGGGCAGTTCCCACCGCGCCAGCCGCGGGTCCGCTTTGACTGCGGCCAGCGTGACAGCAAAGCGCAATGTTGGGCCTGGTTTAATATCCACCACGGCCTGTTTCGCGTCGCCGCTTTTCGGATCACTATATGCATCCGATGCGGCCACAGCCAATCCCACGACGGCCTTCTCCGCACCGGTATGATAAATCATCAGGGCGTCACCTTTTTTTATTTGCCGCAGGTATTTCAACGCCAGATTATTATTTACGCCATTCCAGACGGTTTTGCCATCGCGCAGCAGATTCTCAAAACTATAATCATCCGGTTCGGTTTTCAGAAGCCACTTGGCCATGGGTTGGTTCCTTATCATGATGGATTGAAAATTACTGCACCCGCGGCATCATCCGAGCGGTGGTATACGGTTCTGGAGAATCATCCAGGATCAATCGTCGGTGGCTGTGGCGGCGGTGCCTTGGAATCGGGGCGCGGCCCGGGCGGCGGCGGCTGATTTTGCCCCTGGCGTTGTTGAGATTGCCGGCCGTGATTGCCGGAATGTTTGCCTCGGCCTCTGGCATTATTATTCCCGGCGTTGCGCTGCGGTGGATTGCCGGTCTTATCGGGCGGGCGGCGCGGCGCGGTCGGCGGCGGATTATTTTGAGGGCTTGCGACAGGACGATTATTCGCCGGTTCGCCGGGATTTCGCGGGTTCTGGCCGGGGCGCGGTAAATCCGGGGCGGCACTTTCGCCGTCGCCGGGAAATTGCTTGGCCCGCCCGTCGCTGGTCAAAGGTTTTGGCAGGTCAAAAGCCTCAATACTTTCCATCGGCACCGCGGCCCGATTGCCGTTGTCATATTCCACCAGCACCAACTGCGTGAGAATCTGGCCGTCCATCACCCAGGCTTCACCTTCGGCAGTGCGAACACGGGAATGTTTCCGCGGCAATCGCTTGCGCAAGTCTTCATAGGTTTCGTCTTCATAACGCAGGCAGCACATCAGGCGTCCGCATCGACCACTGATTTTTGCGGGATCTAATGTGGCCTTCTGCACTTTGGCGGCGCGCATGGAAATCGGCGTAAGCACCTTGAGAAATTGTTTGCAGCAGCAGTGCTGCCCGCATTTTTCATAATCCGCCACCAGCCGGGCTTCATCGCGCGCGCCGACTTGCCGCAGATCAATTCGCGCATGCAACTGATGGGCCATATCGCGCACTAAAGACCGGAAATCCACGCGGTGTTCGCTAAGAAAATAAAAGACAACCTTTTCGCCCCCCAGGAGAAATTCCACATCCACTATTTTCATTGGCACGCGGTGCACTTCCACCATGCTGCGGGATATTTTCAAGTATTGGGCGCGCTGGCTGTCGAGGCGGGCCTGCTCGGCAATATCTTGCGCGGTGGCCACACGCAAAACCCGACCGCTGTCGGAAAATGGAAAATCCTTCCCGCCTGATTGGTCGATATAATCCAACAGTTTGTCGCGCGTGATGGATTTATTACACCCGCCGTTGCCGCAGACCGTGGTCAGCATTTCCGCCATTTCCACGCCCCGGCTGGAGCGCACCACCACCCGCGATCCACAGCCCACTTTTTCTTTGACATCACTTTGAAATTCCCCGATGAGTTTCAGGTAGCCATAGCGCACCACCATTGTTTTTGGCGGTGGCGGAGCCGGAATCGCCGGTTCCAGCGGCATAATTTCAAGCGATATCGGCATAGTTTCTCGTCCGATTAAATGATCACATAGGCGGACAAAACAACATTCATCAAGGCGTATTGTAATCGCCTTCCACGCGGAATAAAACCACCGGAAAAATTACCGTGCCCTTGATGA
>JAKATV010000467.1 GCA_021818565.1 Planctomycetota bacterium | reverse complement strand
GCCAAGCGACGGACCGGTTACGCCTTGGGTAATGCCACGGCCGATCTCAAGGGAATTAATCTCGAGAGGAACATAATCATTGGAGCCAGCGGCGGCCCAGCGTGCCGTATCCAGAAAACTGAACACTGAAAACCGTGATCTGTTTGCATACACCATCACGTTTCCCCCATTCAGGAATCCCGATTGGCGTCGATCGCGGTGCGTTGTTTTCCACCTTTTCCGGCGGCCTTCCTATCATTTTTCCGGGGCGGAATCAGCCAGACTCCGATGAAGATCAGCATGCTGCCTAGAGCGAGAGTGGGGAGCCCAAAGAAAAGTGGCCTAGACGGCGACCACAGGTACAGCCACGCGATGGCCGGAGCTACCAGAAGGCCCAACGACGCGGTGCGAATGCACCAGCGCACGGCGGCCGGTGTCGGTCGATAGAAACCGGCCACGAGCGAGGCGATCGCGCCAAGGTAATAGATCCAGAAAACCGGTGCCAACTCCGGCGTAGCCCCCGCTCGCCCAAATAGGGTCGTCGCCGCCATCAACATCAGGTACCAGAGAACTACGTAGGCCCCCGTCGTTCCGAACGCCACTCCCGGCATCCAGAGCGACACGAAGCACACAACCCAGCCGAGGGCGTAGATCGTCCAGGCAATCGTTGAACGTAGGTTGGAGGGGGTGCCGCGCTCACCCTCCATCGTTTGGGCGATTTTTTCCGCCATCACTGCACCCCCACCGTGCTAGAATCAAGTGGATTTGAAAGCACTGATTCCCAGAAGTTCTGCAAGATTTCCGCCGGGCTGGGTATCACTGCGCCCGTCGGGCAGATGATCTGGCCACTGGAATTGTGGCCCAGATCAACCACGAGCGAATAGCTCCACGCCAGCCCGTTCCATGTCCCCGCGTAACCTGATGTCGGCAAATCGTCCTCGTAGAGCAGGTGGCTGTTTGTGTCGTAAAGCTTGACCTCATAGGAGTTTGATGTTGAGTCCGTGGCCTGGAATGCACCGTTGAGCGTAATCTGAATCGCTCCGGTGGGGCTATCGGCGGTGATCGCGGGTGTGGCTGGCGTGTATGCAGGAAGGTTCACCTGCGTTGCGGGCGACGTGAGATTACCAAGCGTGTAGCCCACCAGCGCATACCCTGTAACACCGTCATCCTGCACGCCAGCAAAAGTTGGGCCCGTGACACCCTGCGTCAGACCCCGGCCCATCTCAAGGGTATTAATCTCGAACGGGACATAATCATTCGGCCCAGCCGCCGACCACGCATTGGCGTTAAGGGTGAGGCCCGGGTCGCCATATTTAATTGTGGCGGTGTCCATCGTGTCGTTGAAGCCGGTGTAGCCTCCCACGGAATCGAACTCTGGCGAGACCAGCGAAATGGTGATGCCAGTCTCGAGCTGACTCTTTTGCACCATACCGGTGAGCACCGGATTTTTAATACCAGCGCCGGCAGTAGCACCGGTTGTGACGGACAAGTCCCAAGTAGTCGTATTATAATCGCTGTTGTCCAGCCGCACACCGACAATAGCGTCTGGATTCAGACCCGCGTTTGTAACCTCCGTGCCGGCACCGTTGACACTCGTCCCGCCATTGTACGCGTTGCGATCCGACACCGGCGCATTCCAGCCAGTTTGGCCGGACGGATCGGCGGCGGCTGCGGCATCTGCGGCTTCGGCGTTGCCCGGCGAGGGCGTTGGATTAGAAAGCAACGCCAACATAGCGCCTCCCGTCAAAAAGTCCCATTTTTTTTCCTCCCCGGTAACCGCAGTTTAATCCAATAATAAAGGCCGGGCAGGGTGCTAATAAACATCAAACTACAGCCAACGGCGAAAACAACACCGCCGTAAAGATCGTGACCGCAACGCGCATCAAAGCCAGCAGATGCTAATATCCAACCAGCGAGTAGCCCCGACGACAGGAGTGGTCCCAGCAGCGAGGCCATCGGGCCGCCCGGGCGAAAAACCGTTATCACGCACGTCAGGGCACCTATCCAGAACCACAGCCCGATTAATGGAAGCCAAGGCATTGCAACCGCAACAATCAGCGAAAATACCACTGAGGCCGAAATCAGGTACCATGTCGGAAACGCATTGCAGTTGTTGAACCCAAGGTATGCTGCGGGCATCTGCAACGACGCTGCGCATGTCGCTACCCCAACAATACACATCGCACGCACGGCAATCTTGAGCGCCGGAGTTAATACTGGCGCAGGGAGACGAGGTGCAACGGACCGGCCTGTGTCACGATCCCGGCACATAACTGTCTCCTGAGCTAAAGTTTCCGATGATGCTTTGGTTAAGCTCTTGGAACAGGCCATCGTTCCACGGTGCTGATCCCAGCGGGCCGGTAAGCGTGTAATCGCTGAGTGCAAGGGTGTCATCATAACTTGCATTATAGGAGAAATTCACCCCTGCGGTAAGTTGCGACACATGCACCATCCCCGTGAACACGGGATATTGCGCACCGGCATTGTTATACGCATCCCAGCTTGTTAAGTTGTAATCGGTGCCGTCCAGTTTTACACCGACAATCGCACCTGGATTCAGGCCGGTGCCGGAAACTTCCGTGCTGGAGCCGGAGTTCGTTCCGCTCTGGAGAACGTTGCCGGCGCTGTTGCTGTATGCGTTCCGGTCACCGACAGGCGGCTGCCATCCGTTTGTGCCCGCGGCGGTCCTTTGGGAACTGCCCAGCGGAAGATTAGGATTGGCGAGGAGCGATACCATCATTCGCCTCCGACATTTGGGGCGGGGCCTTCGAAGGGCGATAAAGGTTTCCGCCGCCGGATGGGGATGACCCAAGGTGACAGCACAAACGCCGACATCACGAACGCTCCCCGATAGTCGAAGGGATTTCCTGTTTGTAATTCATTGGTGATGCCCCATGCCACATAGCACCCCAATGGAACGGAAATGGCTCGCAGTGCCCAGATAAGCCACGCCCTGCCTAAAAGTACCGACCAGAAACCGCCGAGGGCCAAACAAAATATAGCGAGGCAAATCGGAACCCCTATAGGCCAAAACATAAGCGTGAATTTCAAATCTACCTGCCAATTGGGAAGGCTATAGCCGTCAATGCCCCAAATGGACTGACCACCGCCGAACTCGTAAACCAACAGTGAAACCACTCCTTCCAGTACGAAGGCCAACCCAATCAATTTCCTGGCACCCACCAAAACTTTTAGCATCAGACTTTTGCGGTCATCCAGCCTTCCCATCACTGCACCTCCACGGTGCCGGAGTTATAGCCGGAATCGCTGGTGACACCAGCCTGCCAGAAATTTTGAAAAATGTTCAGCGGGCCGGCATAAGAACCATCTACACCAATTATGTTACCGTTGGAATCATGATTCAATATCGCTGCCAGCGAGTACGTTAACGCCAATCCATTCCAGACACCGAGAGGTTCCGCGGCGGCGGAAACGTCGTCCTCCCATAGCAGATGACTGTTGCTATCGTAAATTTTTACACTGTATGAAGTCGGACTGCTGCCTGAAGTTGCATCCGTCACTTGGAATGCGCCATTAAGTTGAAGCTGAATCTGACCGGTGGGATTATCCGAGATCACCACCGGCGCGGTCGGCGTATAGGTTGGCAGATTCACTTGCGTATCGGGCGAAAGAATGCCCCCCAGACTGTACTCCACCATAGCGGCCTGGGTGGCGGAGTCCGCCTGCACACCGTTGAGGGATGGGCCGGTGATGCCCGGGGCCACCGACCGCCCCATTTCCAGTGCCGATATTTCAAAGGGCACGTAGTCACCTGGCCCGGCGGCGGCCCACGCGGTAGGGTTCACCAACACGCCTGCTTCACCGTAGGTTACCGCTACCGAGTCCAGTGTATCCAGGGGGCCAACATATCCGCCGTGTTCATTTTCAGGCGACACAAGTGAAATGGTCAAGCCATTGACTAACTGGCTCTTGGTGGCCATGCCGGTAAGAATTGGCTTTTTGACGCCAGCACCTGCATTCGGGCCGGTTGTCACGGAAAGGTTCCATGTTGCCGTGTTGTAATCAATTCCATCGAGCTGCACGCCGACGATGGCAGATGGATTCAGGCCGGCACCAGTGACCTCGCCATTGGACCCAATTTTACCGCCGTTGTAGGCATTCTGGTCTGAGTTTGAGACCACGAAGGCCTGATTCTGCGTGCCGTTGCTGGGTTGGATGTCCTGGCGCTGTGTGCTGCCGAGCGGCAAATTCGGGTTATCCAACCAGGCTAGAACTTGTGCTTCAACTTGCGGGTCAGACTCAAGGTTAATATGGTCCATGTTCACACCGTAGTCATAAGCTGTGTCCGGCAGCATGGCGCTATAGGTCGGCACGATAGAGTCGTTGTTCGCGCCGTCAAGTTGCTGGATCCATGGAAAATAGGAACCGCCGTTGGGGCCTAGCGGCTGGATATCGCCGAAAATCGGCAACTCAGTAAACGGTACAGGCCCCTCGAATTTTTGTAATTCGGTGTGTGTCCCATATACCGCCGCATACGAGACACCATTACTGAACACGGCGGCGAGCGCATTAAGCTGCGCCAACAGCGGGCTGTTAATAGCGGCGTCTTCAAAGAATGGATAAGGATTGGCCCCGTTCGGGCTTGTCGCGAGGTAGCCCTGGCTCTGCATCCAGGTGAGGACGTTCTTCTCGGTGTGCCCTCCAAGCGTGCCCAGCAGTCCTGAGTTGATTTGTGCATTACCAATTGTCGGATTGCTATATATCGCGTCAATCATATTCGCTAACGGCGATCCCAAATTCGGCGTGCCGATTTCAACCAGGCTGCGAATATTGCGGAAATCCTCAAACAGCTTGCCGCCGCTGGAGTTCGTGGCCTGTTCCATGTACCAGCGCGTCAAAAGCCCGCCATAGCTGTGCGCTACCACATCCACTTTCTGAACCGCGATCAACGTCCCCTCGGCAAGGCCGGTGGGGACGAGGGTCGGATTGCCCGAGGGAATATCGGGATTGTAAATGGAGTTATTCACCAGCCCGTACCGGAAGTCTTCGATCGTGGCTTCCACCGCGTTCTGGACAGACTGCCAATCGCTGGTCAGCGGTCCGGATCCGTAGTCGTTGGCGGCACCGGAATGATCCGCAAATGAGAAGGGCGTAATAATATATTTCTGGCCTTGCAGCGTTTGCGCCATTCCACCCGGCCCCTGCCAGGCGGAATAGGGATCACTGTTGATTCCATGCACAAACACCACCGGCGGGCGTGTGAGCATCAGCGCGCCGGGCTTCGCACCGGCATACAGAGGCGGCAGAGTGGTATTGGAATAGTTCAGCGATACACCGACATGGATTTGCCGGAAAAAGGCATTGCTGCTTTCGCCCTGCGGCAGAAATTCCGCCGGCGGCTCGTAGAACTGCGTGCCCAGAACGTCCAGCGCCGCCCCTCCGGCTGCGGTGCCTTCCCATCGGGTTGAGCCTTGGGCGGGGTTGGTGTTGGTCTGCACGCCCTTCAGCGCTGTATCAGCGGTGAGATTGGACTGCCAAGTGCTCAAGGGCAACAATTCTCCATTACTGCCATCGGATTGCAACGAATAAATACCCGTACCAATATGCGGGAAGAGTTGGCCGAAATCGAGTGTCAGGTTGCCTTGGTGGATCAGATTCTCCAGTGCCTGCGAGCCTACCGCCCGCACCAGCAGCAGTGAGCCGTCATCGACACCATTTTGCCAATCGGCGGCAATGCCGCCGGGTTGCAAGTTTGGCGCAATACGGTTCTGGTCCATGTTGGTGGTAAATGCCTTAGTGGGGTTGGCGTGCGAGATTCCGGTGACATCGGTATAGACCAATTGCAGGCTGGCGACAGTTACATTTACCTTATCGGAAATCGTATTATCACCGCTGGCAAAATCCCCGGTTGGATCAATCTTGACCGTGATGGTCACGGGGTTCGGATCACTGGGGTTGACGCCTTCGACATAAAGATCGGTCAGTGAACTGGACCCCTTGAGGATATCCGACAGCGGAATGGCCGTATTATCAGGGATAAAATTGCCACCGGAGAGAATGCTGGCCGAGTTGCGCGGCGTGGTGGAATCGGCATTCCATATACGCAGGTATCCGCCGGAGCCGGGGGAATAAGTATCAATGCTCCCGGAACTGGGGGATGTCTGGGTGACGCTGGCGGGATCAGCGGCGGAATAATTAAATTCAACATAGGCACTGGATGGATCAGCAATACCCAGCGCCGAAAGCTGGAGCGGCGCAAAAGTACCTTCCGGCAGACTATCGCCTGCGCCGGCGGCGATGGTGCTGATACCGTCGGCGTAGCCGGGGATGTTGTTGCCGTTAACATCCAAGGTATCGGCGATGATCACCTTGCCGGTTCCGGAGGCCTTGCCGGATTCATCGGCAGCGGTGATTTGGCCGTTGTTGTTGGTGTCCATAAGCAGATCGACGGTGGGCTTGGTGACGTTGAAGAAGATGGTGGCGTAGTTGCTTTGGGTGCCGTTGGGATCTTTGAGGGTGTAGGTGACGTAATCGGTGCCGACGAAATTCTTGTCCGTCGGCGTATAGGTGAAGCTGCCATCGGAATTGGGTGTGAACGTGCCGTGCTTAGGCGTCTGGTCAATGATTTGACCGAAGGAGATCGTGGGCGCGGTTTGACCCGCGGGGACGTTGATTTCATAAGCAGGCGGTTGCGTAAGCGGACTGTTGGAGGCTGCGACGGTGAGGGTAGTGCCTTGCTGAACAGAGAAGGTATCGGGAAAGGTTGGGGCCAAAGGGGCTGACGGTGCCACTGCCGGGGGCGCTACAGGGAATTCGTTGGGGGTGAAGGTCGTACCCTCGCTTCCGTCGATATCATTTGAATCGGTTGGATCGCCGTCGCCGTCCCCATTCTTCTGTTGCCCGCCGACGAAATTCACGCTGGCAATGTTACTGGTTTCCAGCACATTGGAAGCGCTGGTGCCGGCGAGATGGTCGGTAACGTCAAAGGTGAAGGATGCATTCGGCAGGCTGCCCCCCGATGCCAGCGGGGTGAAGCTGTACGTGTAAGCGCCGGTCGTTGGATCAACAGTGACACTTCCAAAGGCGGGCTGGGCCAGCAGCCTGTAGGTGAGCGGGTTGCCGTTCTGATCGTAGGCCCCCAGCGTCCCGGAAATCGTCCCGCCGCTTTGCGGGAAGTTCTGTACGTTGCTTTCCGCCTCCGGTATCTGGTTGGCGACTTGCAGCGTCACAGTGCCTTGCTCACTGGTTACCGCCGCCCCGCCTTGAGGCGTGTATTGAACGGTATATGTGAAGCTGTCGGTTCCATAAAATCCACTGCTGGCGGTGTAGGTATAAGTTCCGCTGCTGGAACCTTTTGCCAGCTTTCCATGCTGCGGCTGGCTGTAGGATGCTATAGAGATTTGCGCGTTGGCTTCCGAGCCGTCGTTGGGAAGGGGCACCGAGGCGTCGGAAAGCAGGTTGATCTTATACTGCTGATCATTATTCGGGCTGAACGCAAGGTTGGGTGCCGTGGGTGCCGGGGCGGTGACGGTGGCGGAAATCCAGCTTGAATCAGCCGACTTCCCGCTTGAATTCGTGCCTTGGAGTTGGAACCGATAGGTGCCCGGTTGCAGATATGATCCCGAACCGATCGTCTGCGGGGTGAACTCAAAGCTCGCCTGGCCTGACTGCAGACTGCTGACAGAGTTGTAGGTGCCGGTAGGCGTTTCATAATTCAGAATCAGCGACGCATTGTATACCGACGGATCGCTCCACACCAATCCGATTCCCTGAACAGTGGCACCAATCACCGCCAGACCGGTGGGTGCCAGGGGTGGCTGCATTGAGGGATTGACATAGCCGGCACTGGATGTGGTTCCATCGGAGAACGTTGCGGCGACATAAGCGGACGAGCCGGCGGTATTGGCGGCGGCAACCTGGTATTGGTAAACATCTCCGGCGGCAACGGCGGTGTCCTGATAGGAATATGCGCCGGCGCTGACGGTTTGGATGGTCTGCCAACTGCCGCTGGAAGTCACATCTTCACGCTGGATGACAAAACTTGTCGCGGGATTGCCGCCTGATCCGGCCACCCAATTCAGGTCGATCTCGGTGGGCGAACTTTGTGTGGCATCGACACTGGTCGGCGCGGCGGGCGCGGCGTTGGCGGGTGTGCTTGCGGAGACCGCGGTGAATCCGGAGTTTCCACTGGAATTTACCGCAGCCACCTGGTAACCGTAGCTTTCACCGGCGGAAAGTCCGGTGTCATCATAACTGGTGGTGGAAGCGGAGAGTGCGGCCAACGGAACCCAAGTGCCATTAAAGCTTTGCTGTTGCACCACAAAGCCGGTTTCATCACTGGTGGTGTCATTCCAAGAAAGATTAATCTGTGTGGACGATACGGCGGTCGCCGTCAGACCGGTGACCGAGGCGGGGATCGCGGGGATCGTGACGCCGACGGTGCCGCTATTGGTGTAGCCGCCGCCGCCATTGAGGATTTGGACACGAAGATCATAGGTGGTTCCGGGCGTAAAGGGTGAGGTGGGGTTCCATGCGAAACTGGTAAATCCCGGGGTCAGCGGTGTGGATGTAACATTCGACCAGCTTGTTCCGCCATTGGTGGAATCCTGAATATTAAAGCCATAGGTACTGTTGGATGGATCAGTCCACGCCAGATCGATTTCACTGCCGGAGACGAAGGTGGCGTGCGGATTCAACGCCGATCCGTCGAGAGTGTAAATGGGACCGGCGGCGGACGCGGTGGAGTTGTTGTTGGAGGGGCCGTTGGCGATAACCTGGTAATAATAAGGCCCGGTGCCGGTAACGGACGTATCGTTATAACCGGTTGCAGTTGCCGCAAGCGCGGTTGGGGTAAGGCTGGTCCATGTTATATCGTCCGTGCTCTGCTCAACGGTATAACCGGTAGCGCCGGCGGAAGCCGTCCAGGAAAGACCAATTTCAGTTGCCGAGACGGCAATAGTGGTGAAATTCGCCGGCGACGCGACCAGCGTTGTCGCCGAAGCGGTGTCGGACGGTGCCGCCGCGGATTCGGCGGAGCCGTTGGCGGCGATGATCTGGAAGGTATAAGTTTGATTGGGCAGCAGGTTGGTTACGGTTGCTGATGACGCGTTGCCCGATGCGTAGAGAACGGCCGCGTATGTGGCACCGCCATCGGTTGAATCCTCAATAATCATGGCTTCAGCGACATAAGAGTTGTTCGTCCACGTCAGCGTGGCGGAGGTAGCTGTAACGCCGGTGACGGCGAGATTCGTTGCCCCGGCGGGGATGACCGCCACAGCCTGCGTGGCGCTGCCTGTGCCGTCGTCATCGGTGGCGAAGGCGGTGATGGTCGGTTCCGGCACTCCGGCGGCAAAGGTGTGGTTTATAGAGGCCGGCGATCCGGTAATGTTCTGGATGGGCGTTCCATCACCCCAGTTAATGCTCCAACTCGTAACACTGTCTCCATCAGCGGTGGTGGGAGAAAGAGCCAGCGTGTAGGCTTGGCCTTCCGATACCGTGGATGTCCCGGAAATAACCGGTTGTGGCACCGCGTCGACAACCTGCGCGACAATGGGTGCGGCGGCTATAGAACCGGAAGCCGTTTGCGCGGTGATGGTGATGGTGTAATTGGCGGTACCATCGGGGTAGAAATGGGTATCGGAAGTTACGCTGCCGGACAGTGTGTCGGCTGTTGTTCCATCGCCCCAGTTAATCTTCCAACCGGTCATGGCGGAAAAATTATTGGTTGATAGATTCAACATATACGGCTGGTTTTCCAAAGCCGGTGGCGTAAGCGAACCGGAAATTTGGGGCAGACTGGCCGGGATTGTTACACTCAGTGATTGGGCACCGATCACAACGCCATCAGTGGATGCGCCGGCGGGATCGGACATCGTCAAGCCCGCGAGGATTGTGGCATTGCTGAACATGACGTTTTCGCTGGTGCCGATCTGCGCCCAACCGGAATCGCCGGTGGAATAGGAGTAATACGCGGAAACCGTGTCGCCCCAGCGGACCAGCCGCACCTGCACCGGCAGCGTTACACCGGTCACCACAGGGGCTGATTGTTCGGTTGCGCCATCTGAGGCAATCCACTGGAACGTCAGATCACCGCTATTGGAAACCATCACCAACGCCATCGCCGCGCCGGAATTAGTTGAATCCACGAATGCTACACCACCGGCCAGCTGCGAGTTGGCTCCGGTAAAACCGAGGATTTGGGCGGTTACAGTTCCGCTGCTGGAAGCCAACGGCTGAATCGCGCTATTTGTGAGACCGGCCCCGGAGAGCAAATCCATCTGCGAAGCGGTTTGCTGGGCGATGGCAACGCCGGCCGCCTCGGCCAAGCCATTTTCAACATCAAGTACCGAATTAGTATTCAGCGTAAGGTTGCTATCCAGCGTCACACCGCTGAAGACGGTTGGGCTGGAACTTGTGCCGCCGACTTGCAGATAGCCGCCGGTCGACCCGAGCTTAACTCCTGAGATCGTATTATCAAAAATAATGGTGTTACCTGGATTCGCGCTGATGTAACCCGCACCGGAAACACTGACTCCATTGCTGAAGGTGACGGTAGAACCGACTGCGCCGGTAGCGTTCACCTGTCCGGCGATCGCGTACACGTCGCCAGCGTTAAGGATAAGGCTTCCGGCACCGCTGACGTCTTGGCTGATTCCGGGACTGCTGTCGAAACTCAACATGCCGCCCGCCTCGATTGTCAAAGTCTCGCTGTTTCCAATCGCCAGATTTCCTCCGATATTGAGCGCTGCGCTGGGGGCGATGGTGACCGGTCCCGTCGTTCCGGCCGCGACGGAGAAACCGAGACCGGAATCATTGAGCGTTCCGCTGACGGTGGTGGTTCCGTATCCGTTGTTCGTCCAATTGGAGATGTCCAGGGTTGCCAAGTTTCCGTTATCCACCAAGTTCAGTAAACCGCCATCATTTGCGATGGCACCGGCGTTAGTGACAGTTCCCCCGGCTTGGCCAAGAGCCAATGCGCTAGCGCTGCCAATGGTAACGCTGCCCCCGGATAGCAAGGTGAGTGTTCGGATATCGGCGTTGAGATACCCCCCACCGGAAGCCGCAAGCGATCCCGTGCTGGACATTGTCGATGCCAGCACTTCCAACATTTGTCCCGAAACATTTCCTATGATCGTGCCACTGTTGACGGCGGTTCCAACACCGTTGTTCGCCACATCAAATTGGCCCGTCCCTTCGATTGTGCCGATGTTGTTAAAAAGTGGGGAAGATTGGTTTGAGGTCGCTTCAACTACGACCAGACCGTTGAGGTCGATCGTGGCGGCGCTATCAATATTTCCCAAGTCGCTGGCAATGATTCCATCTCCGCTAATGAGCAATCCGCCGGTTAGCGTTGCCGTTCCGCCGCTATATGATGCGGCACTGAGCAAACCGCTCGTGGTATTGGTCAGGGTAAAGCCGCCGCTTGATCCGGGTAGAACAGCAAGCGGTGCCGCTCCGCCGCTGGAAGTGAAGAGGTAAAGGGATGATACCCCCTGATTCAGCACCGCGCCCGTCTGGAGGTACAAGCCGTTTGAACCGGGGAAATAGACGTTCATACCGCCGTCGATATTGACCGTCCCGGCCAACGTCACATTACTCAAGGTCAGGCTGGTTTGGCTGGAGCCGGAAAGAGCAACCGGGCCGTTACTCCCGTCGATCGTTCCGCCGGTAACCGTCTCATTATTGACGTTCCATGAACCGGCAGTCGAGGTGTCCAGAAGTGTTGAACCGCTGTTATTCAGCGTGCCGCTTAAATTGATCGCGCCGCCGTCATTGGTGAGTGTCGTGGAGCTGAGAGTGTCGTTGCCGGCGATGTTCAGGGTGGTACCGGCGTCCACGATCACTGGCACCGAAATGGTTCCCCCGCTCCAATTTCCGATGTCTGTCAGTGTCAACGCGCCGCTGGCATTCCCGGTTAGCGTTCCTCCGGTCATCGTCAGGTTGTTGGCGATGATTGCCGCGTTGAATGTCAATGTGCCTCCGGTTAACTCAATGGCACTTGTGCCCGAAGCTTGCAGTGCGGTCCCCGCGTCCAGCGTACTGATACCACCACTGAAATCGATGACACCTCCAGCCGCACCGAATGTCCCACTGTCCACGCCGCCGTCGGCAATCTGCAACGTACCGGTAGTTGCCTCCACCGTGCCGCCGCTGTTATTCAATGCGCCGCCGGCTGTCACGTTTCCGGCGGTGTCCAGAACAGCCCCGGCGTTGACTGTCAATGCGGCATAATCGGTCCCGCCACTCCAGGTGTTGCTCGTGCCGGTTAGCGACACCGATCCAGGTCCGTTGAGCGCACCGCTGCTGAAGTTGAGGTTTTTGACACTCAGGGTGTCACCGGCATCAACCGTGATTGTTGCACCGTCGAACTCGATCTGCTGCAGGTTGCTGCTGCTGACGCTGTTCATCGTCGTGTCGGCATGGAGCGTGAACGTTCCGCCGCTGAACTGCAAGTACCCGCCGTCCGCCGTGAACGCCGCGTCGCTACCGGTACCGGTATTGGCGTTGTATCCGCCGCCAGCGATCTGCAACGTGCCGGTGTCCACTGTGACGGTCCCCGCTTGCGTACTGTCCACCACGTTGTCCAGCAGCACCCCGCTGTTGAAAGTAGCGGTTCCTGTGCCGGCTGTCTTCTCCAACTGGCCGGAATTGTTGAATGTTGCCGAACCTGTGTTTTGCAACTGGAAGCCCGCGCCGCCGGTGATGTCAAAGGTTCCGGCGTTGTTGATCTCGTCGCCGCTGTACATCAGCACATTGTAGGTCGGACTCGTCAGATTAATCACGCCACCAGTGCTGCCGCCACTGGTACTAAGGGTCACACCACCGCCGAGGCCGCCCAAGTATAGGTAACCGGTGGAAGCCGTTATATTCAGTGTCGCGCCGGCGGTCACCATCGTGGCCACGTCCAGCGTGCCGCCGTTCCAGTTGTCTGTACCGGTCAGCGATACCAATCCGGATCCGTTGATTACGCCGCTGCTGAAGTTGAGGCCGTTTACACTCAGGGTGTCACCGGCGTCAACCGTGATTGTTGCACCGTCGAACTCGATCTGCTGCAGGTTGCTGCTGCTGACGCTGTTCATCGTCGTGTCGGCATGGAGCGTGAACGTTCCGCCGCTGAACTGCAAGTA